>NZ_JAJSZC010000123.1:0-23712 GCF_036815105.1 Streptomyces sp. IBSBF 3136 | reverse complement strand
CCTCGCCCCCGGCCACCACCGCCCTGGAGTCCAGCGCCGTGGCACCCACCGCCCCGGCAGCACTCGCCCCAGCTTCGAATCGGCCGACCATCCAGCTCACCCCGGGCAGCGCGCTCGCCCTCGCCGCGGGTGGTGGTGCCGTGGTCCTGGTCGTCGGGGCAGTCCTGGTCTCGCTCCTGCTGGCCGTTGCCATCACCGGCGTCTCCGTCGCCGTGGTCGCCATCGTCCTGCGCCTGCTCGTCAAAGACCTCCAGCAGGGGCGGTGATCCTGGATGGACGCGAACCTGATCGCCGCCGGGTTACCGGCCTTGGGCTGGACCGTCCATGGGGGAGTGCTCCTGCGCCGTCTGGCCACCGCCAGGCGAGACCCGCTGACCGGCCGGCATACCCGCGCCGGATGGACCGCCCGCGCCGAACGCCTGCTGGCCAAGCACAAGGGCGCCCTGGTCCTGCTCGTTGACCTGGACGACTTCAAGGCCATCAACGACACCTACGGCCATGCGGCCGGGGACGCGGTCCTCATCGCCACCGCCCGCCGCCTCAGCGACTGGTGCGGACGCCACGGCATCGCCGCACGCCTCGGCGGAGACGAATTCGCCGCCATCGTCACCGACGCCGCCCGCACACCCGGCCTCCGCGCCCTCCAGGCCGCCCTGGACCGCCCCACAGAGCACCAGGGGCGCACCTTGCCGGTCTCGGCCTCGGTCGGCTTCTGCCACCGCCGGGACCTGGCCGTCGCGACTCTCACCGACGCCCTGTCGGCGGCTGACGCCTCGATGTACGCGGCCAAGGGCCACGGCAGGCGCAACACCCACCCATGACGGCCCCCGGAGCGGCTTCGCTCGCCAAAGATCCGCCGCTCCGGGCACCTGCACCACTTCCAGATCCACCGGACCCGAAAGGGAAACCCCATCATGTCCCAGCACGCCCCGAACATGCGCGTCTGCCGCGACTGCGACGGCCACGCCACCGCCCACATCACCACCGGCAGCCGGCACCGCGACGGCACCCGCGTCACCCTCCGCGTGACCTGCCCGGCCTGCAAGGGCACCGGCTACGCCACCCCGGCCGCTGGCCTCGTTCGCGCAGGCAGGTGATTCCGGTGCAGCGGCTCTTGGACCTGTTCTCCTGCGCCGGCGGTGCGGCCGTGGGCTACCACCGCGCGGGGTTCGAGGTGGACGGCTGCGACATCGCCGACCGCCCGAACTACCCCTTCGCCTACCACCGCGGTGACGCCCTCGCATACCTCGCCCACCTGATCGACACCGGTGACATCGACCGGTACACGCTCGTCCACGCCTCCCCGCCCTGCCAGGCCGGCTGCGCCCTCACCGTGGGCACCAACGCCTCCCAGGGCTGGGGCGGCCCCCATGAGGACCTGGTGGCTCCCACACGCGCCCTCCTCGACGCCTCCGGATTGCCGTACGTCATCGAGCAGCCGAACGGCCGAGCCGAGATCCGCAAAGACCTCACGCTGTGCGGCGAGATGTTCCACCTCGGCGTGCTGCGCCACCGCAACTTCGAACTCGGCCGCTGGGCCACCCCGAAGCCGCCTCACCCCCGGCACCGCGGCTACGTCCGCGGTCACCGCCACGGCATCCACCGCGAGGGCCCCTACGTCGCCGCCTACGGTCACGGCGGCGGCAAAGCCTCCGTTGCGGAGATGCAAGCGGCCATGGGCATCACCTGGACCGGTGTCCGCGAGGAACTGACCGAAGCAATCCCACCCGCATTCACCCAGTGGATCGGCCGAGCCTTCCTGTCCGCCCGGCAGGAGGTGTTCGCGTGACCGACACCGCCACCATGGCGGGCCTGGACCCGGCCACCCTCGCCGACGTGCTCAGGCTGGCCGGGTCGTACGGCTTCGACCTCCTTCAAGAGCAGATCCGCCGCACCGGCGGCTGCACCGATCCGATCCGCCTGACGGGATCGACCGTCACCCGCGACGCGGCCACCGGACACGTCCTGCACGCCTACTCCACCGACACCGAACCGGGCGGCGTCCTCCGCGTGGCCTGCGGCAACCGGCGGGCCTCCCGCTGCCCGGCCTGCGCCTGGACCTACGCCGGGGACACCTACCACCTCATCCGCGCCGGCCTCGTGGGCGACCCCGCCAAGGGGACTCCCGAGACGATCCGGGATCACCCGCGCGTATTTGCCACCCTGACCGCGCCCTCGTTCGGCCCGGTCCACAACCGGCCCGGCAACCGGCCCTGCCGCTGCGGCGCCCACCACCAGGAGGACGCCCCCGAGTTGGGCACCCCGCTCGACCCGGACACCTACGACTACGCGGGCGCCGTGCTCTGGAACAACCACGCCTCCGACCTCTGGCGTTACTTCACGATCTACCTGCGCCGCGAGATCGCCAAGCGGGCCGGTCTCACCCAGAAGGCCGCTCGCGAACAGTCGCGGGTCTCCTTCGGCAAGGTCGCTGAATACCAGAAGCGCGGTGCCGTCCACTTCCACGCCGTGATCCGCTTCGACGGCCCCGAGGGACCCGACTCGCCGCCCCCGGCCTGGGCCACCCTCGACCTGCTCACCGACGCGATCCGCGCCGCCGCCGCTCGCGTTGCCGTCGACGTGCCTCCGGCCCGGTATCAGCCGGACCCCGATCAACCGGCACGTACCGAGCCCGCGCGCACGCTGCGCTGGGGCACGCAGCTCGACGTCCAGCCGATCGGCGCGTTCGGGCACGGGGAGGAGATCACTGAACGGGCCGTCGCCTCCTACGTCGCGAAGTACGCCACCAAGGCCGCCGAGACCACCGGCACGGTAGACCGCCGCATTGGCAACAAAGAGGCCCTGGTCCTCCTCGACGTCCCCGACCACCCGGCCCGGCTGATCGCCGCCTGCCTCGACCTCCACCCGCTCTACCCGGACCGGAAGTTACGCGACTGGGCTCACATGCTCGGCTTCCGCGGCCACTTCTCCACCAAGTCCCGCCGCTACTCCACCACCCTCGGCGAGCTGCGCCAGGTCCGCGCCGACTACCGCGCCGCCCAGCAACGCGAAGCGCTCGGCCTGCCCGATCCCGACGACGAAGAGGCAACCACCCTGACCCTCGCCCACTGGACGTATGCCGGCCACGGCCACACCCCTGGTGAGTCCTGGCTCGCCGCCAACATCCGCCGCGACATCCAACACAGCCGAGAGATCGCCCGCGAAGAACTGTCCGCACAGCTCGCCTTGGAAGGAGCGCACGACCATGAATGAGCGGTACCTCAGCGTTGATCAGGTGGCCGAAGTGCTCGGCACGACCGTGCGTTTCCCCCGGCGCCTCATTGAGGAGCGACGGATCACCTACGTGAAGGTCGGCCGACACGTACGCATCCCGGAGAGCGCCGTACGCGAGTTCATCAGGGCCAACACGGTTGAGCCGCGCCGCGGCGTTGTTGCCCGTCGGGGGGTGGCTGCCTGATGGCTGGCAAGCGTCGACAGTTCGGCCGCGTCCGCAAGCTGCCCTCTGGCCGCTATCAGGCCCGATACGTCGGCCCTGACGGGGTGTTGCGGCCGGCGCCGGACACGTTCCGTACGAAGCGTGAGGCGGATGACTGGCTGGCCGACACGCAGACGGAACTGCGACAGGGCGACTGGCGGGACCCGGATGCGGCCAAGGTGCCGTTCGGGAAGTACGCGGTGGCCTGGGTGAATGAGCGTCCGCTGGCGGTCAGTACGGCCGAGCTGTACGCGATCCTCGTACGCGTGCACCTGGTGCCCACCTTCGGGCGCCTGGCCGTTGCCGACATCACCCCGGCCGCCGTTCGCGCCTGGCGCCGTGCACGCCTGGACGCAGGCACCGGCCCGACCACGGTCGCCAAGGCGTACTCGCTCCTGCGCACGATCATGGGCACGGCTGTGGAGGACGGACTGATCCGCCGCAACCCGTGCCAGATCAAGAACGGCGGCACGGTGACCACTCCGGAGCGCCCGACGGCCGCCGTCCTGGACGTCTTCGCCGTGGCGGACGCCTCGCAGCCCCGCTACCGCGCCCTGGTGCTGCTGGGGGCCTTCTGCGCCCTGCGCTGGGGCGAGCTGGTGGCGCTGCGCCGGCGGGACGTCGACCTGGAGACGGGCATGATCCGGGTACGCGGTTCGGTGTCCGAGCTGAACAGCGGCAAGCGGATATACAAGGCACCCAAGAGCGAGGCGGGGAAGCGATCCGTGGCCATCCCGCGCTCGATCATGCCGGTCGTCGTCACCCATATGGAGCAATTCGCGGAGCCCGGCGTTGACGGTCGCGTCTTCGTCGGCGCGAAAGGGGCCACACCTCGCCGGAACCACTTCAACGGGCTGTGGCACAAGGCGTGCGCCGAGGCGGGCGTCAAGGGGCTCCGATTCCATGATCTTCGGCACACGGGCAACACCCTGGCGTCCCAGACGAACGCCAGTACGCGCGAGCTGATGACCCGGCTCGGTCACAGTTCGACCCGTGCGGCGCTGATCTATCAGCACACGTCGGATCGCCGTGAGCGGGAGATCGCTGACGGGGTGGACGAGGTGATCGTGAACGCTCTGAGGCGGCGTCGCCGGCCGAAGGGGCACGCGGGGGACACGCAGGACTGATCAGCCGGGGAACGGTCGAAGGCCCAGGGTTAGTAAATTTACTAACTGACCTGGGCCTTCGTCGTAGAGAGCGGGCGACGGGAATCGAACCCGCGTAGCTAGTTTGGAAGACTAGGGCTCTACCATTGAGCTACGCCCGCAAGCGTGCGCCGCAGGTCCGTGACCGCGGCACTGCAGAGCATCGTAGCGGGTCGCCCGCCGCGGAGGCCAACCTGTTGGGCTGCGGCGATGCCACGCGCGCGGCAGTGGACAAAGCGGCCGACGGATCCGGCCGGGGCATGTAGCCTACGTGTCGCACCAGACGGGGTGTGGCGCAGCTTGGTAGCGCGTCCGCTTTGGGAGCGGAAGGCCGTGGGTTCAAATCCCGCCACCCCGACCACCGGCTCGCGGCATCCCGATGATCGCCTTTTGGGGCGCTGACCGGCTGCGGTTACTATGCAAGCTGCGCGCCCGTGTGTCCCGGCCCACTCGGCCTACGAACTCCTCCGGGCGGCGAAATCCGCCGGACCAGTCTGGCTCCGGCAGAAACCAAGAAGTCAGCCACAAGGAGACCGAACCGTGAAGAGCGCCGTGGAGACCCTGAACCCGACCCGGGTTCGGCTCACTGTCGAGGTGCCCTTCGAGGAGCTCAAGGACAGCCTCGACGCGGCGTACAAGAAGATCAACCAGCAGGTCACGGTGAAGGGCTTCCGTAAGGGCAAGATCCCGGCCCGCGTCATCGACCAGCGGTTCGGCCGCGGTGCGGTGCTGGAGGAGGCGGTCAACGACGCGCTTCCGAAGTTCTACACCGAGGCGGTCAACGAGGCCGAGCTCAGCCCGCTGGGCCAGCCCGAGGTCGACATCACCGACCTGAAGGACGGCGAGACGCTGAACTTCACCGCCGAGGTCGACGTCCGCCCGGCCCTGGAGATTCCGGACTACTCCGGCATCGAGGTCGAGGTCGACGCCGTCGAGGTCACCGACGAGGACGTCGAGAAGTCGGTCGAGCAGCTCCGCGAGCGCTTCGCCTCCACCTCCCCGGTGGAGCGCGCCGCCGAGGACGGCGACGTGGTCACGATCGACCTGGAGGCCAAGGTCGACGGCGAGGTCCTCGAGGACGGCATCGCCAACGGCGTCTCGTACACCATCGGCTCGGGCGAGCTGCTGGACGGCATCGACGACGCCGTGAAGGGCCTGGAGGCCGGTGGCGACGCCACCTTCACCTCCGAGCTCAAGGGCGGCTCCGCCGCGGGCAAGGCGGCCGAGGTCACCGTCAAGGTCACCCAGGTCGCCGCTCGCGAGCTGCCGTCCCTGGACGACGAGTTCGCCCAGCTCGCCTCCGAGTTCGACACCCTGGACGAGCTGAAGGCCGACAGCCGCAAGCGCCTGGCCAACATGAAGCAGTACGACCAGGCCACCCAGGCGCAGGAGCGCGTCCTGGAGAAGCTCCTCGAGCTGGTCGAGGTCCCGGTCCCCGAGAAGCTGCTCGAGGACGAGATCAACACCCGCAAGCACAACCTGGAGCACCACCAGCTCGGCCAGATGGGCCTCACCCTCGACAAGTACCTGGAGATCCAGGGCAAGACCGCCGAGGAGTTCGAGACCGAGACCCGCGAGGCCGCGGTCAAGGGCATCAAGACCCAGTTCGTCCTCGACGAGCTGGTCAAGAAGGAGAACCTCAACGTCAACCAGGAGGAGCTCACCGAGCACCTCATGCGGCGTGCGGCCTCCTCCGGCATGTCCCCCGACCAGTTCGCCCAGGCCGTCGTCGAGGGCGGCCAGGTTCCGCTCCTGGTCGGCGAGGTCGCCCGCGGCAAGGCCCTGGCCGTCGTGGTCGAGGCCGCCACGGTGAAGGACACCAACGGCGAGGTCGTCGACCTCGACGACGAGGAGGAGGAGACCGGGGCCGCTGAGGCGTCGGAGACCTCCGAGGAGACCACGGAGGCCTGACCGGCCCCGCGGCGCCTCCACAGCGCGTACGACGGGCCCTGGGGACGTTCCCCGGGGCCCGTCGCCGTACCGGGGCAGACGGCCGCCCCCGAAGGGGCGCGGGGACTGCGCGAGCGGCCCCGTAAGACCCGCGGACCGGCGACGCAAAGTACCCCTCCCTCACGGACCGCGACCGGTGCTCGGGCGGAGCCCTTCGCTACGCCCCCGGCGAACACCCCCATCTCCGGGATTCCCCGAAGGGACCTGAGCGTTAGGGTCCTTGAGTACGGGGGCAGGGGAGTCTCCTGAAACCCCAGCCAAGCCCCTGGCAGGACGACGTGAGACGGCCCGGCGCCGTCGTAAGACGAGCAGGTGGATACGTGACGAATCTGATGCCCTCCGCCGCCGGCGAGCCTTCCATCGGTGGTGGCCTCGGCGACCAGGTCTACAACCGGCTGCTCGGCGAGCGGATCATCTTCCTCGGCCAGCAGGTTGACGACGACATCGCCAACAAGATCACCGCACAGCTGCTGCTCCTCGCCGCCGACCCGAACAAGGACATCTACCTCTACATCAACAGCCCCGGTGGCTCGGTGACGGCCGGCATGGCGATCTACGACACCATGCAGTACATCCCGAACGACGTGGTCACGATCGCGATGGGCATGGCGGCCTCCATGGGCCAGTTCCTGCTCACCGGCGGCGCCGCGCGCAAGCGCTTCGCCCTGCCGCACGCGGACATCATGATGCACCAGGGCTCCGCGGGCCTCGGCGGTTCGGTCACGGACATCAAGATCCAGGCCGAGTACCTGCTGCGCACCAAGCGGCGCATGGCCGAGCTGACCGCGTTCCACTCCGGCCAGACGTTCGAGACGATCACCCGGGACGCGGACCGCGACCGCTGGTTCACCCCGGAGGAGGCCAAGGAGTACGGTCTCATCGACGAGATCATCACGAACGCCTCGGGTGTCCCGGGAGGCGGCGGCACCGGTGCCTGATCGGCCAGGCCACACCACGCACCGCCGAGACCGAAGCCCCCAGAACGCCACCAGGACGGTGAACACCCCATGAGCAACTTCCCCGGCGCCGCGAGCGGCCTGCACGAAGGGCCCCGCCCGGACAGCCGCTATGTCATCCCGCGCTTCGTCGAGCGCACCTCCCAGGGCATCCGTGAGTACGACCCGTACGCGAAGCTCTTCGAGGAGCGCGTGATCTTCCTGGGCGTCCAGATCGACGACGCCTCCGCCAACGACGTCATGGCGCAGCTGCTGTGCCTGGAGTCGATGGACCCGGACCGGGACATCTCGATCTACATCAACAGCCCTGGTGGCGACATGACCGCCCTCACGGCGATCTACGACACCATGCAGTTCGTGAAGCCCGACATCCAGACGGTCTGCATGGGCCAGGCGGCCTCCGCCGCGGCCATCCTGCTCGCCGCCGGTACCCCGGGCAAGCGCATGGCGCTGCCGAACTCGCGCGTGCTGATCCACCAGCCGGCGGGCTCCACCGGCCGCGGTCAGCTCTCCGACCTGGAGATCATCGCCAAGGAGTTCACCCGGATGCGTGACCAGCTGGAGAACATGCTGGCCAAGCACTCGAACCAGCCGATCGAGAAGATCCGCGAGGACATCGAGCGCGACAAGATCCTCACGGCCGAGGAAGCGCTCGAGTACGGCATCGTCGACCAGATCATCTCCACCCGGAAGATGAACAACGCCGAGGTCCGCTGACCCCGAGCAGCACACTCTCAGGCCCTCTTGGCAGGGCCCACGTCAAAGTGAACCCTGCCAAGGGGGACCCGAACACGGGGCCCGGCAAGGTACCGTCGGACATAAGGCAGCACCAGGAGCCGCTGGACTCGAAAGTGTCCGGGCGTCTCCCAGGCGAAGGGGAAGCACACCGTGGCACGCATCGGTGACGGCGGCGATCTGCTCAAGTGCTCGTTCTGCGGCAAGAGCCAGAAGCAGGTCAAGAAGCTCATCGCAGGGCCCGGTGTGTACATCTGCGACGAGTGCATCGATCTCTGCAACGAGATCATCGAGGAAGAGCTCGCGGAGACCAGCGAGGTGCGCTGGGAGGAACTGCCCAAGCCCCGTGAGATCTACGAGTTCCTCGAGGGCTACGTGGTCGGTCAGGAAGCCGCCAAGAAGGCCCTCTCGGTCGCGGTGTACAACCACTACAAGCGGGTCCAGGCGGGCGAGAACGGCGGCGCGCAGGGCCGTGAGGACGCCATCGAGCTGGCGAAGTCCAACATCCTCCTGCTGGGTCCCACGGGCTCCGGCAAGACCCTCCTCGCCCAGACCCTGGCCCGCATGCTGAACGTGCCGTTCGCGATCGCCGACGCCACGGCGCTGACCGAGGCGGGCTACGTCGGCGAGGACGTCGAGAACATCCTGCTGAAGCTGATCCAGGCGGCGGACTACGACGTCAAGAAGGCCGAGACCGGGATCATCTACATCGACGAGATCGACAAGGTGGCTCGCAAGAGCGAGAACCCCTCGATCACCCGCGACGTCTCGGGCGAGGGCGTCCAGCAGGCCCTGCTGAAGATCCTGGAGGGCACCACGGCCTCGGTCCCGCCGCAGGGCGGCCGCAAGCACCCGCACCAGGAGTTCATCCAGATCGACACGACGAACGTGCTGTTCATCGTGGGCGGTGCCTTCGCCGGTCTGGAGAAGATCATCGAGGCGCGGGCCGGCGCCAAGGGCATCGGCTTCGGCGCGACCATCCGGTCCAAGCGCGAGCTGGAGTCCAAGGACGTCTTCGAGGACATCATGCCGGAGGACCTGGTCAAGTTCGGCATGATCCCCGAGTTCATCGGCCGTCTGCCGGTGATCACCTCGGTCCACAACCTGGACCGCGAGGCGCTCCTGCAGATCCTCGTCGAGCCCCGCAACGCGCTCGTCAAGCAGTACCAGCGCCTCTTCGAACTCGACGGAGTGGAACTGGACTTCGAGCGCGAGGCCCTGGAGGCCATCGCCGACCAGGCCATCCTCCGCCAGACCGGCGCCCGCGGCCTGCGCGCCATCATGGAAGAGGTCCTGATGTCGGTGATGTACGAGGTCCCGTCCCGCAAGGACGTGGCCCGCGTGGTCATCACCGCCGACGTGGTCCGCTCCAACGTCAACCCCACCCTGATCCCCCGGGACGCCCGCGGCCGGGGGGCGGGGGAGCAGAAGACGGCGTAGCCGTCCGCGCGCACGACAGCGCACGGACACCACGCAACGACACCACGAAAGGGGCCCCGGTCAGTCGACCGGGGCCCCTTTCGCGGTGATTCAGATCGTCAGAGCTTGACGCGCACGTCGTTGCGGAGCTTGACGGCGAGGGAGGCGGTGTCGTCGATCGTGCCGCCCGTACCCGCGGCCAGTGCGGCGAAGCTGAACGCCGAGACGTCGGCCACCGTGCTGTGGTCGCCCCAGACGCAGAAGGGCAGGTTGACGACCTTGGCGGCGCCGGCGGTCGACGCCGTCGACGAGCTGTTGTCGATCTGCGCCACCTGGCACTTCATGACGCCGTCGAAGCCGGCCGGGTGGACCGTCTGCGGGCTGCCGACCAGCTTGCCCTTGGTCTTGTCGCCGCTCTGGTCCTTCTCGGACTCCGACTTGATCTTGGCGAACATGGCGTCCACGACGGCCTCGGGGTCGTCGATGGTGCCGTAGACACCGCTGAAGGACAGGCCCTTCGCGGCGAGACCGGTGCCGTTCTGGTAGGTGGCGCCCGCGTGCTTCGGGTTCTTCACGCCCCACTTCGCGAAGTCGGCGAGGTCGTCGTCGCTCATGGTGCCGTTGGAACCGGCGTTGCCCTCCTGCTTGTACGTGCCGTCGATGACCGTCGCCGGCGTCGTCAGCTTGTGCGGGCCGTCGTCCGCGACGTCGGTGCCGCCGGTTCCGTTGAGCAGGAAGGAGGCAGCCACGGCGATCGCCGCCACGACCGCCACCGCCCCGATGATCAGCCCCGTCTTCTTCTTGCCGCCGCCCGGCACCGGTGGCTGCGGGACGCCGTAGGGCTGCTGGCCGTAGGGGCCCGGCTGCTGCTGGCCGTACGGGTTCGGCTGCGGGGGGACGCCCTGCTGCGGGTAGCCGTAACCGGGCTGCGGCGGCACCGGCGGGGCCTGCTGGGGGTAGCCGTAGCCGGGCTGGGGCGCCTGCGGCTGCTGGCCGTAGGGGCCCGGCTGGCCGTAGGGACCAGGCTGCCCCGGCTGGCCGTAGGGACCCGGCTGCTGGGGCTGCTGGCCGTACGGGCCCGGCTGGTTGCTGCTCATTACTGGGTTCCCCTCCAGATGCTTATGTGTTCCTGACATCCTGGCCCAGGCCCGGGAAGCGCACGGCACCGGGGGCCGCACCGTTACAGAACAAACGCGTTTCGGCACCGCCCCGTGACACCTCTAAACTGACCCCCGTGACCGAGAACGCTCAGCAGCAGCCACCCGCGCCCGACACCGAACTGCCGACCCAGTACGCGCCGGCCGATGTAGAGGGGCCGCTGTACGAGCGCTGGGTAGAGCGCGGTTACTTCGAGGCGGACGCGAAGAGCGACAAGCCGCCGTACACGATCGTCATCCCGCCGCCGAACGTCACGGGCAGCCTGCACCTGGGCCACGCCTTCGAGCACACGCTCATCGACGCCCTGACCCGCCGCAAGCGCATGCAGGGCTTCGAGACGCTGTGGCAGCCCGGCATGGACCACGCCGGCATCGCCACGCAGAACGTCGTCGAGCGTGAGCTGGGCAAGGAGGGCAAGTCCCGCCACGACCTGGGCCGCGAGGCGTTCGTCGAGCGCGTCTGGCAGTGGAAGGGCGAGTCCGGCGGCCAGATCAGCGGCCAGATGCGCCGCCTCGGCGACGGCGTCGCCTGGTCCCGCGAGCGCTTCACCATGGACGAGGGCCTCTCCCAGGCCGTCCAGACCATCTTCAAGCGCCTCTACGACGACGAGCTGATCTACCGCGCCGAGCGCATCATCAACTGGTGCCCGCGCTGCCTCACCGCCATCTCGGACATCGAGGTCGAGTACCAGGACGACGACGGCGAGCTGGTCTCCATGACGTACGGCGAGGGGGACGACACCATCGTCGTCGCCACCACCCGTGCCGAGACCATGCTCGGCGACACCGCCGTCGCGGTCCACCCGGACGACGAGCGCTACAAGCACCTCGTCGGCAAGCTCATCAGGCTGCCGCTCACCGACCGCTCCATCCCGGTCGTCGCCGACACCCACGTCGACCCGGAGTTCGGCACCGGCGCCGTCAAGGTGACCCCGGCCCACGACCCGAACGACTTCGAGATCGGCCAGCGGCACGGCCTGCCGTCCCTCACCGTGATGGACGAGCACGCCGTCATCACCGCCCACGGCCCCTTCCAGGGCCTGGACCGCCTGGAGGCCCGCTCCGCCATCGTCGCCGCGCTGCGCGCGGAGGGCCGGATCGTCGCCGAGAAGCGGCCCTACGTCCACTCCGTCGGCCACTGCTCGCGCTGCAAGACCACCATCGAGCCGCGCCTGTCCATGCAGTGGTGGGTCAAGGTCGGCCCGCTGGCCAAGGCCGCGGGCGACGCCGTCCGCGACGGCAAGGTCAAGATCCACCCGCAGGAGATGGAGAAGCGCTACTTCGACTGGGTCGACAACCTCCACGACTGGTGCATCTCGCGGCAGTTGTGGTGGGGCCACCGCATCCCGGTCTGGTACGGCCCGAACGGCGAGGTCGTCTGCGTCGGCCCCGACGAGCAGCCGCCCGGCACCGAGGCGGAGGGCTGGAAGCAGGACACCGACGTCCTCGACACCTGGTTCTCCTCCGGCCTGTGGCCGTTCTCCACCCTCGGCTGGCCCGAGCGGACCGAGAGCCTCGCGAAGTTCTACCCGAACTCCGTCCTGGTCACCGGCTACGACATCCTCTTCTTCTGGGTCGCCCGGATGATGATGTTCGGCCTCTACGCGATGGACGGCACCCCGCCGTTCCACACCATCGCCCTGCACGGCATGGTCCGCGACCAGTTCGGCAAGAAGATGTCGAAGTCCTTCGGCAACGCGGTCAACCCGCTGGACTGGATGGACAAGTACGGCTCCGACGCCCTGCGCTTCACGCTCGCGCGCGGCGCCAACCCGGGCGTCGACGTCCCGATCGGCGAGGACTGGGTCCAGGGCTCCCGCAACTTCGCCAACAAGATCTGGAACGCGACCCGCTTCGCGCTGATGAACGGCGCGACGGTGGAAGGACCGCTGCCGGAGCCGTCGGCGATGTCGGCGACCGACCGCTGGATCCTCTCCCGCCTCAACACCGTCATCGCCGAAGTCGACGCGTACTACGACGACTTCCAGTTCGCCAAGCTCTCCGACGCCCTCTTCCACTTCGCGTGGGACGAGGTCTTCGACTGGTACGTCGAGCTGTCCAAGACGACCTTCCAGGCGGGCGGCGAGGCGGCCGAGGTCAGCAAGCGGGTCCTCGGCGAGGTCCTCGACATCACCCTCAGGCTGCTGCACCCGGTGGTCCCGTTCGTCACCGAGACCCTGTGGACCACCCTCACCGGCGGCGAGTCGGTCGTCATCGCCGAGTGGCCGACCGCTGTGCTGGTTCCCGGTGCCGACTCACCCGGCGGCTTCCGCGACCTGGCGGCCGAGCGGGAGATCGAGTCCCTCCAGTCCGTCATCACCGAGGTCCGCCGCTTCCGCGCCGACCAGGGCCTGCAGCCGGGGCAGCGCGTCCCGGCCCGCCTGACCCTCGACGGCACGGCATTGGCCCCGCACGAGGCCGCGATCCGCCAGCTCCTGCGCCTGCAGCCGGAGGGCGACGCGTTCACGGCGACCGCCACCCTGCCGGTCGCCGGCGCCGAGGTCGCCCTCGACCTGTCCGGCACGATCGACGTGGCCGCCGAGCGCAAGCGCCTGGCCAAGGACCTGGCCGCCGCCGAGAAGGAGAAGGCCCAGGCCAACGCCAAGCTCGGCAACGAGGCCTTCCTCGCGAAGGCCCCGGAGAACGTGGTCGACAAGATCCGCACCCGCCTCGCCAAGGCGGACGAGGACATCGCCCGCATCACCGCCCAGCTGGACCGGCTCCCGCAGGCGTAGCGACACCCGCCGGGCGGAGCGGGCGCGAGCCCGCCCCCGGCGATCGAAGGCCCCCGGAGCGCACGGCACCGGGGGCCTTCGCCCACCTATGTCACCGCGCCTCCGTAGACTGGCCCCGTGAGTGAAAACCCCGGCAACGACCAGCCCGACCCCCTCGTCTCCTTCGACGAGATCATCGAAGCGGAGACCGACCGCGACCCCGATCTCGCCGTGATCGAGGCCGGCAGCCGCACCCTGCGCACCCAGGGCGGCCCGCCGGAGGGGGACGTCCCCGCCAGGCCGGCGGACCCGGAGGTCGACAAGGCCCTGCGCGAGGTCGAGACGGAGCTGGCCGCCCGCTGGGGCGAGACCAAGCTGGAGCCCTCCGTCAGCCGGATCGCCGCGCTGATGGACGTGCTGGGCGAACCCCAGCGCTCGTACCCCTCCATCCACATCACGGGCACGAACGGCAAGACCTCCACCGCCCGCATGATCGAGGCCCTGCTCGGCGCCTTCGAGCTGCGCACCGGCCGGTACACCTCGCCGCACGTGCAGTCGATCACCGAGCGGATCAGCCTGGACGGCGCCCCGATCACCGCCGAGCGGTTCATCGATACGTACCAGGACATCAAGCCCTACGTGGAGATGGTCGACACCTCGCAGGAGTACCGGCTGTCCTTCTTCGAGGTCCTCACCGGCATGGCGTACGCCGCCTTCGCGGACGCGCCGGTCGACGTGGCCGTCGTGGAAGTGGGCATGGGCGGCTCCTGGGACGCCACCAACGTGATCGACGGTGACGTCGCCGTGGTCACCCCGATCGGCCTCGACCACACCGACCGGCTCGGCAACACGCCGGGCGAGATCGCCGGCGAGAAGGCCGGCATCATCAAGCAGGACGCGACCGTGATCCTGGCGCAGCAGCCGGTCGACGCGGCCCAGGTGCTGCTGAAGAAGGCCGTCGAGGTGGACGCCACGGTGGCCCGCGAGGGGCTGGAGTTCGGGGTCGTGGCCCGGCAGGTCGCGGTCGGCGGCCAGCTGCTCACCCTGCGCGGCCTGGGCGGCGAGTACACGGAGGTGTACCTGCCCCTGCACGGCGCCCACCAGGCGCACAACGCGGCCGTGGCGCTCGCCGCCGTCGAGGCGTTCTTCGGCGTCGGCGCCCAGCGCGCCGAGCCGCTGGACATCGACACCGTGCGCAAGGCCTTCGCCGCGGTCTCCTCGCCGGGCCGGCTCGAGGTCGTACGGCGCTCTCCCACCGTCGTGCTCGACGCCGCCCACAACCCGGCGGGCGCGGAGGCCACCGCCGAGGCGGTGCGGGAGGCGTTCGACTTCACCCGGCTGATCGGCGTGGTCGGGGCGAGCGCCGACAAGAACGTCCGTGGGCTGCTGGAGGCGTTCGAGCCGATCTTCGCCGAGGTCGTCGTCACCCAGAACTCCACCCACCGCGCCATGGACGCGGACGAGCTGGCCGCCATCGCCGTCGAGGTCTTCGGCGAGGAGCGCGTCCAGGTCGAGCCGCGGCTGCCCGAGGCCCTGGAGGCGGCGATCACGCTGGCCGAGGAGGAGGGCGAGTTCGCGGGCGGTGGCGTCCTGGTCACCGGTTCCGTCATCACCGTGGGCGAGGCTCGCCTGCTGCTCGGGAAGGGCTGAGGTCCCGTCGTGCGTACGCTCTGTTCATCGACGCTGATCGGCGAGTTCTTCGTCATCGGCTTCGCCGCCCTCGTGGCCATGAAGGACCCCGGTCTGGCCGTGTCGACCGTCTGGCTGGTCAGCGGGATCGCCATGGTCCTGTGCGTGCTGCTGTGCGGCATGGTGACCCGCCCGGGCGGCGTCGCCCTCGGCTGGGCCCTCCAGCTCGCCCTGATCGCCTCGGGCGTCTTCGTGCCGACCATGTACTTCATGGGAGCGGTGTTCGCCGCCCTGTGGTGGGCGTCGGTGCACTTCGGCCGAAAGGTGGACGAGGCCAAGGCGAGATTCGCGGCCCAGGCGGAACCCCCCTCCACTACACCTGACGCTGCGTAACGGACGCACCGACACGCCCTGTAACCTCGTCCCACCGCACACGTCAGTCGTAAGGAGCCATCCGTGAGCCAGCGCACCCTCGTCCTGCTCAAGCCCGACGCCGTCCGTCGGGGCCTGACCGGCGAGATCATCAGCCGTATCGAGCGCAAGGCGGGCTGGCGGATCACCGCGCTGGAGCTGCGCACCCTGGACCAGGACACCCTCGAGCAGCACTACGGCGAGCACAAGGGCAAGCCCTTCTACGAGCCGCTGGTGGAGTTCATGGCCTCCGGCCCGGTCGTCGCGCTGATCGTCGAGGGCGAGCGGGTCATCGAGGGCCTGCGCGCGCTGGCCGGCCCGACCGACCCGATCGCCGCCGCGCCCGGCTCCATCCGGGGCGACTACGGCGTGATCGTCCGGGAGAACCTGATCCACGCCTCCGACTCCGAGGAGTCCGCCGAGCGCGAGGTGAAGATCTTCTTCCCGGGCCGTGCCTGAGGCACGCCGGACGGATTTTTCCGAGAATTTTCTGAGTGGGCGTCAGCTCACCTTCGGGGGCCTGACCTGGGGCGGCCGTACGTTTTCGGCCGTCCCTCGGCATATGTGTTGCCGATCGGGGGAACGCGTGCCCCCGATGGCCCGTCTCCGAAGGCGAGGCGCCACGCCATCTGCTGACAATGGCGGAGACCCTCGCGCAGTGTTCGCGCAGGCGCGTTTACGATGGAAGCCTTCACGTCACAGCACCCGCCTCGCCGACCTGATATGCCCTCAAAAGCTCAGGAAGGCCAGATGAATCCGGATGGGGAACTCAATGTCGTTCATCGGCCGTGACATGGCTGTCGACCTCGGGACCGCCAACACGCTGGTGTACGTCAGGGGCCGCGGAATCGTTCTCAACGAGCCCTCCGTCGTCGCGATCAACACCAACACCGGCGGCATCCTCGCGGTCGGTGCGGAAGCGAAGAAGATGATCGGCCGGACGCCCGGGAACATCGTCGCCGTGCGCCCGCTGAAGGACGGCGTGATCGCCGACTTCGAGATCACCGAACGGATGCTGCGCTACTTCATCCTGAAGATCCACAAGCGTCGGTATCTGGCCAGGCCGCGGGTGGTCGTCTGCGTGCCCTCGGGCATCACGGGCGTCGAGCGCCGCGCCGTGATCGAGGCGTCCTCCCAGGCCGGCGCGCGCCAGGTGCACATCATCGAGGAGCCCATGGCCGCGGCCATCGGCTCCGGCCTGCCGGTCCACGAGGCCACCGGCAACATGGTGGTGGACATCGGCGGCGGCACCACGGAGGTCGCGGTCATCTCGCTCGGCGGCATCGTCACCGCCCAGTCGATCCGTGTCGCCGGCGACGAACTGGACAACGCGATCATCCAGTACATCAAGAAGGAGTACAGCCTCCTGCTGGGTGAGCGCACGGCCGAACAGATCAAGATCACGATCGGTTCGGCGTACGACCTCGACGCCGACGAGCACACCGAGGTCCGCGGCCGGGACCTGGTCTCCGGCCTACCGAAGACCGTCGTCATCTCGGCCGCCGAGGTGCGCAAGGCGATCGAGGAGCCGGTCAACGCCATCGTCGACGCCGTCAAGACGACCCTGGACAAGTGCCCGCCGGAGCTGTCCGGCGACATCATGGACAGGGGAATCGTTCTGACCGGCGGCGGAGCGCTGCTGCGCGGCCTGGACGAGCGGCTGCGGCGGGAGACCGGCATGCCGATCCACATCGCCGAGGACCCGCTGGACAGCGTGGCGCTCGGATCCGGCAAGTGCGTCGAGGAGTTCGAGGCGCTCCAGCAGGTCCTGGACGCCCAGCCCCGCAGATGACGTGACATGTCGATTCCGCCGTACGGGACGTTCTCCTCTCGTGCGGCGGATCGTTGATATCGAGGCATAAGCTCCCACACATGGGCCCCTTCGGTCGGCGCTCCCCGAGCGGCGCCTCAAGGGGTCCCCGAATTCCTATCGAGGAAGGGCACGGCCGCCGCACGTGAGGGACACGAAAGAGAGCCGGCTGCTCCTGGTCCTGCTGATCGCCATCGCGTTCGCGCTGATCACGGTGGACATCCGCGGAGGCCGGAACTCACCGGTCGACGGCGCCCGGCACGCTGCGGCCGCGGCGTTCGGCCCCATCGAGAACGGGATGTCCTCGGCGGTCGACCCCGTCGGCAACGCCGTCTCCGCCGTCCGCGACTCCGGCAGTCGCCACGACCGGCTCGCCGGCCTGGAACGCGAGAACGCGGCCCTCAAGGCGAAGCTCGGCAGCGACGACCGCAACCGCAGCCGCCTCAAGCAGCTCGACAAGATGCTGAAGATCGCCGGCGAGGGTCAGTACGGCATCAAGGGCGCCCAGGTCATCGCCATAGGGTCGGCGCAGGGCTTCTCCTGGACCATCACCATCGACGCCGGCGCCCACGACGGCATCCGGCGCGACATGACCGTCCTGAACGGCGACGGCCTCGTCGGCCGGGTCACCACCGTCGGCCCCGACACCGCCACCGTCCTGCTCGCCAACGACCCCGACTTCACCGTCGGCACCCGCATGGAGAGCAGCGACGAACTCGGTTTCGCCTCGGGCCAGGGCGACCGCCCGCTGCGCGTGGAACTCCTCAACGGCAAGGCGGAGGTGAAGAAGGGCGACCGCCTCGTCACCTTCGGCTCGCAGGCCGACAAGCCGTTCGTGCCCGGCGTCCCGGTCGGCGTGGTCTCCCGCGTCGACCCCTCCGGCGGCGGCCTCACCCGCACGCTGTACGTCACCCCTTACGTCGGCTTCACCAAGCTCGACATCGTCGGCGTGGTCGTGGCGGCCCCGAAGAAGGACCCGCGCGACGAGGTCCTGCCGGCCAAACCCAAGCCGACCCCGACGCCGACGGTGACCGTCACGGTCACCCCCTCGGCGGACGCACCCGCAGACGGCCAGCAGCAGTAGGAGCTGAGTTTTCTTCATGCGTGTCAACCGGATCCTGCTCTCCACCGCCCTGGTCGTCGTCGCCCTGGTCGTCCAGGTGAGCGTCCTCGCCCGACTGCACCTGCCGGGCGCCGTACCCGACCTGCTGCTGCTCACCGTCCTCGGCCTCGCCATGGTGTACGGCCATGTGGGCGGCGCCCTCGTCGGCTTCGGCGCCGGCCTGCTCGCCGACCTCGCCCCGCCCGCCGACCACGCGGCCGGCCGCTACGCCCTCGTGCTGTGCGTCACCGGCTACTTCGCCGGACTCATCAGGCCGGAGAACGGCCGGCTGAAGTCGGCCACCGGCCCCATGGCCGTCGTGGTCGCCGCCGCCGTCGGCTCCACCCTGCTGTACGCGGGCGTCGGCGCCCTCGTCGGCGACACCGCCGCCCGCCATGTCGGCCTGACCGGGCTGCTGTTCTCGGCAGCCCTGTACGACCTGCTGCTCGCCCCGTTCGTGGTCCCCGGCATCATGTGGCTGGCCCGCCGCTCCGACAACGACCCGCTCGCCGAGACCAGCCCCGCGGCCAAGGCCGGGGACATCTCCTCCGGCTGGCTCTCCTCCGGCACCGGCCTGCGCATCGGCAGCCAGCGCGGCGGCCTCGGCGCCCTGAAGACCAAGGCCCGCACCCGCTCCACCCGGGTCGGCCGCATCAAGGGGGTCAAGCGGCTGTGATCTGGGGCGAGTCCACCCGGATGGCCACCCCGAGGTTCACCCGAACGGGGCGGCATCCGCGGAACGCGGCCTCACAGGCCGGTCGTTCATCATTCGTACGCGCACACGCATCCGCGCACTGAGAGGGGGAGACAGCCGCAGTGACCAACATCCCCGAGACCGGACGGACCCAACGGGTCCAGATCCGGCTCGTCGTCATCCAGATCCTCGTCCTCTCCCTCCTGGGCACCCTCGGCGGCCGCCTGTGGTACCTCCAGATCCGCGAGGGCGCCGCCTACCAGCGGGAGGCGTCCGGCAACCACGTCCAGCAGGTCGTCGACCCCGCCGTGCGCGGCGACATCCTCGACGCCCGCGGCGTGCCGCTCGCCGACAACGAGACCCGCCTCGTCGTCTCCGCCTCCCGCACCGACCTGCTCAAGCAGAAGGACGACGGCAAGGCCGTCCTCGCCAAGCTGGCCGGTGTCCTCGGCATGAAGCCCGAGGACGTCACCCAGAAGGTCCGGCTGTGCGACGCCAAGACCCCCCAGCCCTGCTGGAACGGCTCGCCCTACCAGCCGATCCCCATCACCGACGAGGCGACGCCCAAGCAGGCCCTGCAGATCCGCGAGCGTGCCGAGGACTTCCCCGGCATCAGCGCCGAGCCCGAGGCCGTGCGCCGCTACCCGGCCCCCGGCAAGTCCAACACCTCCCAGGTCCTCGGATACCTCTCGCCGGTCACCGACGAGGAGATCCAGAAGGCCAAGGACACCGACTCGCCCTACCTGCGCTCCGACATGGTCGGCCGCTCCGGCCTGGAGCGCCAGTACGACAAGGTGCTGCGCGGCAAGGCCGGCGTGACCCGCTACGAGGTGGACAACCTCGGCCGCGTCATCGGAAAGGCCAAGGCCGACGCCGCCGAGTCCGGTTCCAACCTGGTCACCAGCATCGACTCCCGGGTGCAGCGCGTCGCCGAGTACGAACTCGACAACGCCATGAAGAAGGCCCGTCAGCAGTTCGACAAGATCACCGGCGAGAACTACAAGGCCGACTCCGGTGCCGTCGTGGTCATGGAGGCCAAGACCGGCCGGATCGTCGCCATGGCCTCGGCCCCCACCTACGACCCCAACGTCTGGGTGGGCGGCATCTCCGGCAAGGACTACAAGGCCCTCACCGGCAAGAACTCCGACTACCCGCTGCTGAACCGCGCCATACAGGGTCAGGCCGCGCCCGGCTCGACCTTCAAGGTGGTCTCCACGGCCGCCGCGGTCAACGCCGGTTACGTGTGGGACGGCGGCTACCCGTGCACCAGCTCGTACTCGGTGGGCGGGCAGGTCTTCAAGAACTTCGAGGGCGAGAACTTCGGCCCCATCTCCCTCGGCCGCGCGCTCGAGGTCTCCTGCGACACCGTCTTCTACGGCCTCGCCGACCGGGAGTGGAAGAAGGACGGCGGCATCAACCCCAAGAAGGGCCAGCCCAAGGACCACTTCTTCAAGACCGCCCACCAGTTCGGCCTCGGCAAGGAGACCGGCATCGACCTGCCCAACGAGGTCACCGGCCGCGTCCCCGACCGCAAGTGGAAGCTCGACTACTGGAAGGCCAACAAGGACGCCTGGTGCAAGTCCGGGAAGAAGGACGGCTCCTACGTCGAGAAGATCGCGTACGAGAACTGCCTCGAAGGCAACAAGATGCGCGAGGGTGACGAGATCAACTACTCCATCGGCCAGGGTGACACCCTCGTCACCCCGATCCAGGAGGCCGTGATCTACGGCGCCGTCGCCAACGGCGGCACCATGTACCAGCCGACCATCGGCAAGGCCGTCATCAGCGCGGACGGCAAGTCCGTCCAGGAGATCAAGCCGAGGAAGACCGGCCGCCTGCCGGTCACCCAGGCCACCCTCAAGGGCATGAACGACGCCTTCGCGGGCGTCATCACCCGCGGTACCGCGGCCTGGAAGTTCGGGGGCTGGCCCCAGGACAAGATCCCGCTGCACGCCAAGACCGGTACGGCGGAGGTCTACGGCAAGCAGACCACGTCCTGGCTGGCCACCTACTCCAAGGACTACACGGTGATCATGACGATCGCCCAGGCCGGTACGGGTTCCGGTGCCTCCGGCGAGGCGGTGCGCAACATCTACAGCGCGCTCTACGGCGTCGGCGGCGACGGCTCCGTCGACCAGAAGAAGGCCCTGCTGCCCGAGCCGCAGAAGGGCCTGCCGAAGGTCCGCACGGACGGCACCATCGCCGCCCCCAAGATCACCGGCGACCCCGGCAAGGACGCCGAGGCGGCCCAGAAGGACAACCCCACCAACGGGGACGACCAGCAGCCCGCCACCTCACCCTCGCCCACCACCCGCAACAGCAACACCCGCAGGAAGCCTCGCAGAAGGGGAAGCCGGAGGATGCCCGCATGACCGGCAACAGCTTCTCCGTCTCCGGCTACGGCCCCGAACGGGCCGGCTGGACCAGGGTCTTCGCCCGTGACTCCCTGGCCCGCCGGCTCGACTGGCCGATGCTCCTCGCCGCGATCGCCCTGTCCCTGCTGGGCTCGCTGCTGGTGTACTCGGCCACCCGCAACCGCACCGAGATCAACCAGGGCGACCCCTACTACTTCCTGCTCCGGCACCTCATGAACACCGGCATCGGGCTCGCCCTGATGATCGGCACGATCTGGCTCGGCCACCGCGCCCTGCGCAACGCCGTGCCGATCCTCTACGGCCTGTCGGTCTTCGGCATCCTCGCCGTGCTCACCCCGCTCGGCTCCACCGTCAACGGCGCGCACTCCTGGATCGTGCTCGGCGGCGGCTTCTCGCTCCAGCCCTCCGAGTTCGTCAAGATCACGATCATCCTGGGCATGGCCATGCTGTTGTCCGCCCGGGTCGACGCCGGCGACAAGAAGTACCCCGACCACCGCACCGTCCTGCAGGCCCTCGGCCTGGCCGCCGTACCCATCCTGATCGTGCTGCTCATGCCCGACCTCGGATCGGTCATGGTCATGGTCATCATCATCCTGGGCGTGCTGCTCGCCTCCGGCGCCTCCAACCGCTGGGTCTTCGGCCTGATCGGCGCCGGCGCCCTCGGCGCCGTCACCGTCTGGCAGCTGCACATCCTGGACGCCTACCAGATCAACCGCTTCGCCGCCTTCGCCAACCCCGACCTGGACCCGGCCGGCGTCGGCTACAACACCAACCAGGCCCGCATCGCCATCGGTTCCGGCGGCCTGACCGGAGCGGGCCTCTTCCACGGCTCCCAGACCACCGGCCAGTTCGTCCCCGAACAGCAGACGGACTTCGTCTACACGGTCGCGGGGGAGGAGCTGGGCTTCCTCGGCGCCGGCCTGATCATCGTCCTGCTCGGCGTGGTCCTGTGGCGCGCCTGCCGCATCGCCCGCGACTCGACCGAGCTGTACGGCACCGTCGTCGCCGCCGGCATCGTCGCCTGGTTCGCCTTCCAGGCCTTCGAGAACATCGGTATGACCCTCGGGATCATGCCGGTCACCGGCCTGCCCCTGCCGTTCGTGTCCTACGGCGGCTCGTCGATGTTCGCCGTCTGGGTGGCCGTGGGACTCCTCCAGTCGATCAAGGTGCAGCGGCCGATGTCCGCATGAGGCACCTCACCAGGTGAATGGCGGGCGCCCACCCGCCATTCACCCGGGACGGCCCCTGCCGTCACCGCCGCCGTGCCAGTAGATTCGGTTCATGGCGGATGCGAAACGCGAGATCGAGCGCAAGTACGAATCCGACGACAGCGGTCTGCCCGACCTGACGGGCGTCGGCGGGATCGCCGACGTCCTCGACAAGGGCCTGACCGAACTGGACGCCACCTACTACGACACCGCCGACGAACGCCTGGCCGCCGCGGCCCTCACCCTGCGCCGCCGCACCGGCGGCGGCGACGCCGGCTGGCACCTGAAGATCCCGGTCGCCCCGGGCGTCCGCGACGAGATCAGAGCGCCCCTCTCCGACACCGTGCCCGAGGAGATCGCCGCACTCGTCCGCGCCCGGATCCGCACCGCCGACCTGGTCCCCGTGGTCCGGCTCCGCTCCGCCCGCGACGTACGCCACCTGGTCGACGCCGACGGAGCCCTGCTGGCCGAGGCCAGCGTCGACGCGGTGACCGCCGAACGGCTCAACCGGGCCGGCGGCACCGCCCAGTGGACCGAGATCGAGGTGGAACTCGCCGACGACGGCGACCCGGCCTTCCTCGACAAGGTCGACAAACGGCTGCGCAAGGCCGGCGTGCGGCCGTCGAAGTCCCCGTCCAAGCTGGCCCGGGCCCTTGAGGAGACCGGCGGCACCCCGGCCCACCGCGTCACACCCGCCCGGCCCGTGACCGCCGGTGACCACGTCCTCGCCTACCTGCGCGAACAGCGCGAGACCCTCCTCGAATGCGACCCCGCCGTCCGGAGGGACCTGCCCGACTCCGTCCACCGGATGCGCGTGGCCACCCGCCGGATGCGCAGCACCTTCCGCACCTTCGGCACCATCCTCGATCCCGCCGCCACCACCCCCCTCGCCGGCGAACTGAAATGGCTGGCCACCGAGCTGGGCGCCGACCGGGACCAGGAGGTCCTGGCCGACCGCCTGACCACCGCCC
>NZ_JAJSZC010000122.1:0-23743 GCF_036815105.1 Streptomyces sp. IBSBF 3136 | reverse complement strand
GGGTGCGGGTGGCATGTGCGCGTCGTGACGGGGAGTGGCGCAACCGGTGCCCCGCCGTGAAAGGATGGGACGCCCGCAGCCGAGGACCGCTGGACGTCCAGGTCGGGGCCGGTGCGGCGGGCATGGCGGACGACGGATCACGGCGAGAGGACCGGAGCGTACGTGAGCGAGAATCAGAACCTCCTCGCGGAGCAGCGCCGCGCCCTGATCCTGGACGAGGTCCGGCGCCGGGGCGGAGTCCGGGTGAACGAACTGACCCGCAAGCTGAATGTGTCGGACATGACCGTCCGCCGTGACCTCGACGCGCTGGCCCGCCAGGGCATGCTGGAGAAGGTGCATGGCGGCGCCGTCCCGGTGGTCGAGGCGAGCACGCACGAGCCGGGCTTCGAGGCCAAGTCGGGTCTGGAGCTGACCGCCAAGGAGGACATCGCGCGGGCCGCGGCCCGGCTGGTCAGCCCGGGTTCGGCGATCGCCCTGTCGGGCGGCACCACGACCTACGCGCTGGCGCAGCATCTGCTGGAGGTGCCGGACCTGACCGTGGTGACGAACTCGGTGCGGGTCGCCGACGTCTTCCACGCGGCGCAGCGCACCTCGGGACAGCGCCAGGGCGCGGCCACGGTGGTGCTGACCGGCGGAGTGCGCACCCCCTCCGACTCGCTGGTGGGCCCGGTCGCCGACCAGGCGATCGCCGCGCTCCACTTCGACCTGCTGTTCCTGGGCGTGCACGGGATATCGGCGGAGGCGGGACTGTCCACGCCGAACCTGGCGGAGGCCGAGACCAACCGCCGGCTGGTGCAGTCGGCGCGCCGGGTCGTGGTGGTCGCCGACCACACCAAGTGGGGGACCGTCGGGCTCAGTTCGTTCGCCGCGCTGGAGCAGGTCGACACGCTGGTCACCGACGCGGGGCTGCCGGCCGAGGCGCGCTCGGAGATCTCCGAGCACCTGCGTCGCCTGGTGGTCGCGGGCGAGCCCGAGGACGACGAGGACATCTGACGACATCTGACGGCCCGTCGGCTAGCCTGGCGGCGTAACGCCGCGGTTCGCCCGAGTACTTCACGAGGGGGTTCGTCGCCATGGCTCACCGTTTGCGGCCGGAGGGACTCGACTTCGTCGGGACCGCCCCCGTGCGGCTCGTCTTCAGCCGGGAGATCGCGGCCGCTCCGGACGCGGTGTTCCGGGCGCTCGCGGAGGATGTGCCGGGCTGGCCCGAGTGGTTCTCCGCGGTGGCGTCGGCCCGGCCGACCGAGGGCGGGCGCGAGGTGCGGCTGCGGGGCGGAACCCGTTTCGAGGAGTCGGTGCTGGCGGCGAAGGCTCCCGAGGTGTACGCCTACCGCGTCGACGTGACGAACACCCCCGGTACCCGGGCGTGGATCGAGGAGTGGCGGCTCGCCCCGGCCGGGACCGGGACGCGGGTACGGATGACCTTCGCCCTCGACGGTACGGCCGCGTTCCGTGCCGTGTGCCGTCTCGTCCGGCCGGGCGTGGGCCGCGCGTTCGGGGACGCCGTCACGGCGCTGGACCGGCGGCTCGCCGGATAGCGGCGCCCGGGCCGTGACCGACCGGTCACGGCCCACCGGTCAGGGTCGACCGGTCACGGATGACGTGCCGCAGGAGGCGGTGCGGGTCGCCCGGCAGGGGCGTGAGGAGCCGGGTGCGGGCTCAGTCCGTCCACATGCCGGTGGCCAGCAGGGAGTCGATCGCCGCCGAGTAGGGCGTGATGTCGAGGCCCTGCTCCCGCAGCCAGCCGTCGGAGTAGTACTTGTCCAGGTAGCGGTCCCCGGGGTCGCACAACAAGGTGACGACGCTGCCGGTGCGGCCCTCGGCGACCATCTCGGAGACGATCTTCAGCGCGCTCCACAGACCGGTCCCCGTGGAACCGCCCGCCTTGCGGCCGATGGCCCGCTCCAGGGCGCGTACGGCGGCGACGCTGGCGGCGTCCGGGACCTTCATCATCCGGTCGATGGCGCCGGGCACGAAGCTCGGCTCCATGCGCGGTCTGCCGATGCCCTCGATGCGCGAGCCGCAGTCACAGGTGACGTCCGGGTCGCCGGCGGTCCAGCCCTCGAAGAAGCAGGAGTTGTCCGGGTCGGCGACGCAGATACGGGTGTCGTACTGCATGTAGTGCACGTACCGCGCGAGGGTCGCCGACGTGCCGCCGGTGCCGGCCGTGGCGACGATCCAGGCGGGCTCCGGGAACCGCTCGAGCTCCAGTTGACGAAAGATCGATTCGGCGATGTTGTTGTTGCCGCGCCAGTCGGTGGCCCGCTCGGCGTAGGTGAACTGGTCCATGTAGTGGCCGCCGGTCTCCACCGCGAGGCGGGCCGACTCCTCGTACATCTTGCGGGAGTCGTCGACGAAGTGGCAGCGGCCGCCGTGGAACTCGATGAGTCGGATCTTCTCGGCGCTCGTCGTGCGCGGCATGACGGCGATGAAGGGCACGCCGATCAGTTTGGCGAAGTAGGCCTCGGAGACGGCCGTCGAGCCGCTGGACGCCTCGATCACCGGGCGGTCCGGACGGATCCAGCCATTGCACAGGCCGTACAGGAACAGGGACCGGGCCAGGCGGTGCTTGAGGCTGCCCGTCGGGTGCGTCGACTCGTCCTTCAGGTACAGGTCGATGCCCCACCGCTCGGGCAGCGGGAAGCGCAGCAGGTGGGTGTCCGCCGAGCGGTTGGCGTCGGCCTGCACCTTGCGCACGGCCTCTTTCAGCCAGGTGCGGTAGGCGGCGTCGCTGCGGTCGACGTCGAGGGTGGCGCCGGTCCTGGTCTGTGGGGTGGTGCTCACGGCGGGGCTCCTTACAGTGGGCGCCGACGGCGGCTCACGCGCCTGGCACTTCGAGCATAGGCGTCTTCCGTACCGCTTCCCACCTGCATAAACGCATCTTTGAGCCACCCAAAGCCGGGCTGGGGCACTCCCCTGGGGCGCGCGCGGGGGCGCATTGGCGCGAGTGCTCCGGACGCCCGTCGCACGCGCCTCGTGCGTACTGGTGCTCCAGGCCGCATCGGGGCAGACTGCACCGGGCGGGACGATCGTCCCGAACGGGGGCGCATCCACACCGGGGCACCACGACCGGTACGACCCCGGGTGGCACGACCGGAACACGGGCCGGAACCGGACCCACGCGGGCCGAGGGCCGGCGAGCGACACGCAAGGGGGCGGCAGGGAATGGCGGAGCCGGAGTTCACGGCGACGGGCGTGCAGATAGGCAAACGGCTGCGTTCGCTCACCCGGGCCGGACAGGTCCGGATCAGCGACGGCAGGGTGGAGTTGCTCACCAGCTACGGCAGCGAGATCGACAGCGCGCCGGTGCAGGCCGTGCGGGCCTCCAAGCCGTGGTTCGCCCCGGAGGACCGGGCGACGGCGGACCTCAACGGCAACCGGTACCTGCTGCGGCTCGGCGAGCACGATCCCGCTCCGGGCGAGTCGGGGCCTCCGGCGGCGCGGAGGTTCATCGAGGCGGTGCGCCGCGCGGCCGGACGAGGCGGCTGAGCGGGGTTCCGGGCGGGGCGAGTTGCGGGAGCGCATCCCCTGCGTCACGCTGGTCTCACGTCACTCTGGGTTTACCGGCGATAACGCTGCGAACCAGCCCGCCGGCCACGACAGCAGGCGGACGTTTGGACGCAAGCACCTGCTGGATCCGTTGTTCTCCGTGTTCCTCCGGTCAGACCGGACCTCACATCGGGGAGTCGCAGCCGTGATCAGTCACCCAAGCAGGCACTGCACGGTGGAGCTCCAAGCCCTGCCGTCGCGGATCGGCCAGGTCCGCAGAATCGTATCTGCGCAGTTGCGCTACTGGCATCTCGATCCGTTGATAGACCGGGCCGCGCTCGGTGTGACCGAGCTGCTCAGCAACGTCCACCGGCACGCCCGACCGGACAAGTCGTGCGTCGTCGAGCTGGAACTGCTGGTCGACCGGCTCACGGTCTCGGTGCGCGACCACGATCCACGCCTTCCGGTGGTGGCTGACACGGCTGAGGGTGCCGCGCTGTCCACCTGTGGCCGGGGGCTGGCGATGGTGGCCGCGATGAGCGAGAGCTGGGGCGCGCGCCCGGAGGGCGACGACGGCAAGGTCGTCTGGTTCACGCTGCCGGCGCCCACCGCGGCTCGCCCGCAGCCGGCCCGTCCGCCCCGCCGTACGGGCGAGCAGCCGGCTCCCCGGCGCCCCGAGACGCAGCCGGCTCCCACCCCGGTCACTGCCTCTCCGGTCGTCACCGTGCCCGTGGTCACGGCTCCGGTCGTCGCCGCTCCGGCCCCCGCGGTTGCGCACGCGGCGGCCGCCCCACCGACTCCCGCCCGGTCCGCCGTCCCCGGCTGACCGGGCGGTGACCTCGGTACGCCGCGCGGGCGCTGGGCCACGACGCCCCACCGCCCGCGCGCCGTACCGCGGCACCGTCACCGGCGCGCCTGCCTGGCGGAGAACGTGCCCCGCCCCCGCGTCACGACGCCGCGGACCGCGCCCCAGGCACGGCCGCCGTCGCCGCGGCCGTGCCGCTCACGCTGCGCGGCGATGCGGCAGCGGGTCCGCTCACGCGGCGCCGTGTTTGCCGGTGCGGCCGAACTGCTCCTCCAGTACGGAGAGACGGCGCCAGTACTCGTCCTCGTCGATCTCGCCGGAGGCGAAGCGGCGGCCGAGGACCGCGAGCGGTGAGTCGCCTGTCGGGCGACCCCCCATCGGCCCCCGCCAGGGGCCGCCCCGGCCGGTGCGGCGCAGGAAGGTGACGGCGCCCACGACGACGAGCGCCCAGATCAGCGGGAAGAACAGGATCCACGGGCCGGGTCCGGGGCCGCCGTGCCAGTTCGCGAGCGTCTGCATCTCGGTTTCATCTCCGTGTGTCGTCGGGGGTTTTCGGCTGATGACACGAGACTCCCTCCGGCAGGGGGTCCGGGTCGTCGTGCGGCCGGCGGCAGTACGAGTACCTCAGCAGGAGTACGCCGGGAAGGCGCGGCTGCTCCCGGCGGACGCGCCCCGGGCGCGAGTGCGGGCGTGGGCCGGCCGTGGCCCGATCCTGTCGCTCGGTGTCCCTCGGGGCGGTTACGGTCCCGGCCGCCGTGCGGAGGATGGGAGGCGGACACGTGGAGACACCGCCCCGGCCCGAGGAGACGACCACGCCATGGCTCTGGAGATGCGCGACCGCTGCGAACGCTGTGAGACCGGCGCGTTGCCGGCGGACGGGCCGGCCCTGATCTGCTCGTACGAGTGCACGTTCTGCGTGGCGTGCGCCGAGGCCATGGGGCAGGTCTGTCCCAACTGTGGTGGGGAGTTGGTGGCCCGGCCACGCCGCGTGGCCGGAGGCGCGTAGCGGCCCGCCCCGGCCCTCGGCCGGAGGCGTTGTCAGTCCCCCTGGCTAGTCTGCGCGCATGACCACCACTGACGGCACCGTCACGGCCGACGACCGCCGCTTTCCCGAGGCGCTGGCCGCCGCGCTCGCCCTCCTGTTCGACTACGCCGACGGGGACGGGGTCGATTTCGAGCCCTTCGACGGCTTCGTCTCCGCCGAGGAGACGACCGACTGGTTCCGGTCGTGGACCGGGAACAAGGAGGTCGGCGGCGACGCCTTCCGGGTGTTCGGCATGGACGGCACCGGCGGCTACGCGGCGTTCTGGCTGGTCCGCCCGGGGCGGGAACTCACCGAGCAGCCCGTCGTGTTCCTCGGGTCGGAGGGCGAGACGGGAGTGGTGGCCCGCGACCTCGCCGACTTCCTGTGGGTCCTGGCCGACGGGGTCGGCCCCCAGGAGGCGGTCGACCACTACGAGCTGGGCCTCACCTCACGGCCGGACGCCGAACGGACGGCGGTCGCGGAGCGGTTCGCCCCCGGGCGCGGCCGGCCGGCCGAGGAACTGGTGCGGCTGGCGCGGGAGCAGTTCGCCGACTTCGACGACGTGATCATGGCCCTGTGCGGATGAGACGGCAGACCCCCTGACAGCCGCTCGTCACCGGAGCGCGCCCAGCGGGTCGTCCAGGACCGGCTGCCAGGCCAGCTCCGCCGCGCCGACCAGGCTGTTGTGGTCCAGGGTGCAGGCCAGGATGGGCACACCGCCGCTCTGGCCCCACAGGCTGCGGTCGGCGACGACCGCGCGCAGGCGCTCGGGGTCGGTCTCCAGGAGGGTCCGGTGCAGGCCGCCGAGGATGATCCGGTCGGGGTTGAGGAGGTTGACCAGTCCGGCCAGACCCAGGCCGAGGCGGTCGATGAGGGTGTGGGCGGCGGCGCGGACGGCCGGGTCGGCGTAGCGCGTGCGCAGCAGGTCGTCGGCCTGCCGGAGCAGGGAGACCTCGGGGCCGGGCTCGCGGCCCGCCTCGAGGAGCAGGGCCAGCGGGTCGGTCTCGATGTCCAGGCAGCCCCGGCTGCCGCAGTGGCAGGGACGGCCCCCCGGGTTGACGGTGAGGTGACCGACCTCGAGGGCGAGCCCGGAACTGCCCGTGTGCAGGCGGCCGTCGAGCACCAGGGCGCCGCCGACGCCCCGGTGCCCGGATGCCACGCACAGCAGGTCACGGGCGCCCCGACCGGAGCCGTGCCGGTGCTCGGCGAGGGCGGCGAGGTTCACGTCGTTGCCCGCGAACGCGGGACCGGTGATGCCCGCCTCGCGCACGCGTTCGGCGAAGATCCGGCGCACCGGGGCGCCGGCCGGCCAGGCCACGTGAAGGGGGTTGAGGGCCAGGCCGTCGGGTTCGGCGACGGCCGAGGGGACGGCGAGTCCGGCGCCCACACAGCGGCGGCCGGTCGTGCGCAAGAGTTCGGCGCCCGCCTCCACCACGGAGCCGAGCACCTTCGCGGGGTCGGCGTCCACGGTCTCGCGGCCCGGCGCGGTCGCCACGATCCGCCCGCCGAGGCCGACCAGTGCGGCCCGGAAACCGTCGGCGTGGACCTGTGCGGCGAGGGCCACCGGCCCGTCCTCGGCGACCTCCAGCCGGTGCGAGGGGCGCCCCTGGGAGCCGGCCGCCGCGCCCGGCCGGGCGTCGACCCGGATCAGGCCGAGCGCCTCCAGTTCGGCGGCCACCGCACCGGCCGTCGCCCGGGTGACCCCGAGTTCGGCGGTGAGCACGGCCCGGGTCGGCGCCCGTCCGGTGTGCACGAGCTCCAGCGCGGGTCCGAGCGCGCCGCGCCCCCGGTCAAGCCGCGCTCTCGAGGTGGTCCCTTCCCCCGCCGGCCGGGGGTCCGCCTTGCCGCTCATGACGTGGAGTCTCCCATGATCCGCACCCGTCGTGGCCTGCCCCCTGATCATCGGCAACCGGCGTGGCCCACCCCTTGATCTCCCGCACCCGTCGTGGCCCGCGCCCTGGTCAGAGCCCGCTCACCCGCAGGGTGATGTTCAGCCGCCCGGTGAGCCCCAGCTCCGGCGGGGCCGTACCGGGACGGACGCGCGGCACCCCGTGGTACGCGAACCGGGACGGCCCGCCGAAGACGAAGAGGTCCCCGCTGCGCAACTCCACGTCGGTGTACGGCTTCGTGCGGGTGCGCGGGTTGCCGAAGCGGAAGACGCAGGTGTCGCCGAGGCTCAGCGACACGACCGGCGCCGGCGCCCGCTCGTCGCTGTCGCGGTGCATGCCCATGCGGGCGTCGCCGTCGTAGAAGTTGATCAGCGCGATGTCGTACGGCTGCGCCGGTACCGCCCGCGGGCCGAGCGCGTCGGCCACCGCGTCCCGGCTCAGCTCGCCCAGCCAGTCCGGGAAGGGCTTCACCGGGGCGCCGTCGCCGTCGACGACCGTGCGGGCGTAGGCGTACGGGTACCAGTGCCAGCCCAGGCAGACCTGCCGGGCGGACATCGTGCCGCCGCCCGGGGTGCGGACGGTGCGCAGTCCGGCCGGGGGGCGCGCCCACTCCCGGCAGGCGGCGAGCAGCGCACGCTGACGCTCGGCGCCGAGCCAGTGCGGGACGTGCACGGCGCTCGGCGCGACCTCGGCCCGCCCCCGTTCGAACAGTTCCGCGTCCATGCGCTCCATCCTGCCCGAGTGCCGGGCGACCGGCCCTGAGCTGCGGCTCGGCTAGCCTGGAGCACGATGAACGACCGTATGACGACTCCGTGGGGCGAGTTCGAGCTGTCCCGTTTCCCCGAGGACCCCCGCGACCGGCTGCGTGCCTGGGACGCCTCCGACGCCTACCTGCTGCGGCACCTGGCCGAGGAGGGGGTGCCGCTCACCGGTGCGGTCGTGGTGCTCGGCGACCGCTGGGGCGCGCTGGCGACGGCCCTCGCCGGGCACCGGCCGACGCAGATCACCGACTCCTTCCTCAGCCAGGAGGCGACCCGGGCGAACCTGGCGCGGGCCGGTGTCGAACCCGGTGCCGTGCGCCTGCTGACCACCCAGGACCCGCCGCCCGAGCGGGTGGACGTGCTCCTCGTGCGCGTGCCCAAGAGCCTGGCGCTGCTGGAGGACCAGCTGCTGCGGCTCGCTCCGGCGGTGCACGCGGGCACGGTGGTCGTCGGCACCGGGATGGTGAAGGAGATCCACACCTCGACGCTGCGGCTGTTCGAGCGGATCCTCGGACCGACCCGCACCTCGCTGGCGCGGCAGAAGGCCCGGCTCGTCTTCTGCGCCCCCGACCCGGCGCTGCGGCGGCCGCCGAACCCGTGGCCCTACAGCTACGCCCTCCCGGACGGGGTCGGCGCGGTCTCGGGGCAGACGGTGGTGAACCACGCGGGTGTCTTCTGCGCCGACCGGCTCGACGTCGGCACCCGGTTCTTCCTGCGGCACCTGCCGGCCGGTCCGGGCGCCGGGCGCGTGGTGGACCTCGGCTGCGGCAACGGGGTCGTCGGTACGGCGGTGGCGCTGGCCGATCCGGAGGCCGAGGTGCTGTTCGTCGACGAGTCGTTCCAGGCGGTCGCCTCGGCGGAGGCGACGTACCGGGCCAACGGGGTGCCCGGGCATGCCGAGTTCCGGGTCGGGGACGGGCTGGCCGGGGTCGCGCCGGACAGTGTGGACCTCGTCCTGAACAACCCGCCGTTCCACTCCCACCAGGCGACGACCGACGCGACGGCGTGGCGGATGTTCACCGGGGCGAAGCGCGCGCTGCGCCCCGGTGGCGAGCTGTGGGTGATCGGCAACCGGCACCTGGGCTACCACGTCACGCTGAAGCGGCTGTTCGGCAACAGCCGGCTGGTGGCGAGCGACCCGAAGTTCGTGGTGCTGAAGGCCGTCAAGCGAGGCTAGCGCGCCCGCTCCCGGCTCCGCCGAGGACGCCGATGATGCGGGTCACTTCCCGGGCCATGGCCTCTCTGCCCACGCTGAGGTACTTGCGGGAGTCGACGGCCTCCGGATGGGTGGCCAGGAAGTCCCGGACGGCGCCGGTCATGGCCGCGTTGAGTGCGGTGCCGACGTTGACCTTGGCGATGCCGCCCGCGACCGCCGCGACCAGCCCGTCGTCCGGCACGCCCGAGGAGCCGTGCAGGACGAGCGGGACGGACAGGGCGGCGGCCAGCCGCTTCAGCAGGCGGTGGTCGAGGGTGGCGGTGCGGGTGGTCATGGCGTGCGCGCTGCCGATGGCCACGGCGAGCGCGTCGACCTCGGTGCCGGCGACGAAGTCGCGCGCCTGGTCGGGGTCGGTGCGGGCGCCGGGCGCGTGGGCATCCAGCGCGGGCAGGCCGCCCTTCCCGCCGATCTGCCCCAACTCGGCCTCGATCCACAGACCTTGCGCGTGCGCCCAGTCGGCCGCCGCCCGGGTGGCGGCGAGATTGTCGGCGTAGGAGAGCCGGGCGGCGTCGTACATCACCGAGCTGAACCCGGCCTCGGACGCCTGGCGCAGCAGGTCGGCGCTCTGGACGTGGTCGAGGTGCAGGGCGACGGGTACGTCCGCGCGTTCGGCCGCCGCGACGGCGGCGCGGGCGAGCGGCAGCAGCCGTCCGTAGCGGAACTTGACGGCGTTCTCGCTGACCTGGAGGACCACGGGCGCACCGGCGGACTCGGCTCCGGCGATGACGGCCTCGACGTGTTCCAGGGTGATGATGTTGAAGGCGGCGACCGCGGAGCGGGCTCCGGCGGCATTGCCGACCAGTTCGCCGGTGGTCACGAGGGGCACGGCTTGTCTCCCTTGCGGATGGGGGTCAAGGAGCGAGGATCACCGAGCGGGTGAGGTGGCGGGGCCGGTCCGGGTCGAGTCCACGGCGGGCGGCGACGGCGACGGCGAGGCGCTGGACGCGGACGAGTTCGGCCAGCGGGTCGAGGGTGCCGGCGACCCAGCGGCCGCCGGTGGCGCGCACCTGTTCGGCGAGGCCGGCGGGTGCCTCGCCGAACATCCAGGTCGCGGTGCCCTCGGTGGTGACGCTGATGGGCCCGTGCCGGTACTCCATCGCCGGGTAGGCCTCGGTCCAGGACAGGGACGCCTCGCGCATCTTCAGGCCGGCCTCGTGGGCGAGCCCGACGGTCCAGCCCCGGCCGAGGAACGTGAACTGCGCGCAGTCGACGAGCCCTTCGGGCAGCGGGTCCGCCAGGGCGGTGCGGGCGTCGGTGACGGCCGCGTCGGTGTGCAGGCCGAGGTGGGCGCGCAGGAGGGTGAGCGCGGTGGTGGCGAACCGGGTCTGGACGACGGAGCGTTCGTCGGCGAAGTCGAGGACGACGAGATCGTCGGCGGCCGTCGCCACGGGGGTGGCCGGGTCGGCGGTGACGGCCGTGGTCCGCGCGCGGCCGCGCACCTTGCCGAGCAGGTCGAGCACCTCGGTGGTGGTGCCGGAGCGGGTGAGGGCGACGATCCGGTCGTAGGACCGTCCGCGCGGGAACTCGGAGGCGGCGAAGGCGTCCGTCTCGCCCTGCCCGGTGGCCTCCCGCAGGGCGGCCACCGCCTGTGCCATGAAGTACGACGTCCCGCACCCGACGACGGCGACCCGCTCCCCCGTGTCCGGCAGCGCGTCCGCGCACCGCCCGGCCTCGTGGGCCGCGCGCGTCCAGCACTCCGGCTGGCTGTTCAGCTCGTCCTCGACATGGCTCATGCCACACCCTCCCTTGCTGATTGTTCTTGCAAGTTATAGCGCGCTTTCGAGCACAATCAAGCAGACATGCGCAGAGCGAGGTGCGCTAGGGTCGCCGGGAGAACGGAGAACGGAGGCTGCGGATGTCCCGGGACGCCCGCTGGAAGGCGCTGCTGGAACTGCTCGTCGAGCGCGGCCGGCTGGACGTCGAGGAGGCGGCGGCCGAGCTGGGCGTCTCGGCGGCGACGATCCGCCGGGACTTCGACCAGCTCGCCGAGCAGCAGATGCTGGTGCGCACGCGGGGCGGGGCCGTGGTGCACGGAGTGTCGTACGAGCTGCCCCTGCGCTACAAGACGGCCCGCCGCGCCTCCGAGAAGCAGCGGATCGCCAAGGCGGTGGCGGATCTCGTGGCGCCGGGCGAGGCGGTCGGGCTGACCGGCGGCACGACCACCACGGAGGTGGCCCGCGCGCTGGCCGTGCGCGGCGATCTCGGCTCCGGCTCGCCCGCGCTGACCGTCGTGACGAACGCGCTCAACATCGCCAACGAACTCGCGGTGCGGCCCCAGTTCAAGATCGTGGTGACCGGCGGGGTCGCCCGGCCGCAGTCCTACGAGCTGATCGGTCCGCTCGCGGACGGCGTGCTCGGCCAGATCACCCTCGACGTCGCCGTCCTCGGCGTGGTCGCGTTCGACGTCACGCACGGCGCGGCGGCGCACGACGAGGCGGAGGCCGCGATCAACCGGCTGCTGTGCGAGCGCGCCGCGCGGGTGGTCGTGGCCGCCGACTCCAGCAAGCTGGGCCGGCGGGCGTTCGCCCGCATCTGCGCGGCGGAAGCGGTGGACACGCTGGTCACGGACGCGGCGGTGGGCGAGGACACGGTGCGCCGCTTCGAGGAGGTGGGCGTCCGGGTCCTCGTCGTGTAGGACCCGTCGCCCGACCGCTCGCGTCCGCCCCGCCGCGTCAGACGCCCCCGTGGTCCGCCTTCACGAACCCCGCCCCGCGCTGGTCGTTGCAGCCGGACACCGAACGGCCGACCGGGTCGGGCCAGGACTGCCGCGCCTGGAGCGCCACGCTCACCAACGTCAGCAGGAGGTCGACGTCGCTCGCGGCGTCGAGGCGGAGGGTCACCCAGGGCGAGCCGGGGACGATCCGGATGGCGCCCGAGCCCTTGAGGTCCTTGGTGAACCGCCGGACGGCCCGGTCGGTCAGCAGGAGGTCGACGTCACGGTCCGAGTGGAAGTGGGCGATCTCGCCCTGGGCCGAGCGCACGGCCTGCCCCAGGCCGCAGCTCGGGACGGACTGTCTCAGGTCCGGCCAGGTCGCCAGTTGCGCAAGCGCGCGCGAGGCCAACGTCATGGGCCCATCATGACCCGCTCACCCCTCGGCAACCAGCGCGTGCGCAAGCATTAACCGACCTGTGTCCGAAGGCGGATCACCCGGAACACCGCAGTCCGGTCTTCCGAACCGCCCCCGCTCCGGGCGAGGTCGAGCCACCGCGATCCGGCGCTCACCGTGAAGTGTGCGTTGTTCGAGGCCACTTCGGGGGCACTTGCCCGCCTGTGGGATACCGCCTGACAAACAGCCGTACGCATGACGAACGCGAACGATCGTTCCCCGGCAGCGGCATCCCCGTCGGCGGGACTCCCATGGCGCTCACCGGACGGCTGTGCCGCCGCTTCGGCGGCCACCTGGTGACGGTCGTCCGCGCGGTACCGCTCTCGCTCAGCTTCGCCCTGCCCCCCCGGCACGCGTCGCCGCGAACGGCGGCGGGGCGACGGGAAACCGGTGGCCGAGACCTGCGCCTCCGCGTCCCGTGGTCCGGCACACTCACCCCATGGAGACTGCCGAATTCCTCAAGACCCTGGACCAGGAGGGCCGCCTGCTGGCCGCGGCCGCCGCCGAGGCCGGTACCGACGCCAAGGTGCCCACCTGCCCCGAGTGGCAGGTCGCGGACCTGCTGCGGCACACGGGCGCGGTGCACCGGTGGGCCGCCGCGCTGGTCGCCGAGGGGCACACCGCTCCGCGGCCGCTCGGCGACGGCCCGGACCTGGACGGCGCGGAGCTGGTGTCCTGGTACCGGGACAGCCACCGGATGCTGGTCGACACGCTGGCCGCCGCGCCGGCCGATCTGGAGTGCTGGACCTTCCATCCGGCGCCCTGCCCGTCGCCGCTGGCGTTCTGGACCCGGCGACAGGCGCACGAGACGGCCGTTCACCGCTACGACGCCGAGGCCGCCCGGGGCGGCACGGCGTCCCCGATAGCCGCCGGCTTCGCGGCCGACGGCATCGACGAGCTGCTGCGCGGCTTCCACGCCCGGCCCAGGAGCCGGGTCCGCACCGAGCGGCCGCGGGTGCTGCGGGTGCGGGCGCTGGACGCGGGGGCGGACGCCGTGTGGACCGTACGCCTCTCCACGGAACCGCCGGTGACCTCGCGGGACGCCGCAGGCGACGCCGAGGCCGAACTCACCGGCCCGGCCGAGCGGTTGTACCTCGCGCTGTGGAACCGGGGACCCGTGCCGAGCGTGACGGGCGACCGTTCGCTGGCCACGCTGTGGCGGGAGACCTCCGGGATCTGAGCCCCGCGGCCGGACTTCGAGAGGAAGACCCGACGCCCCGGGCAGACCGGAGCCGGCATCCAGGAGAAGTCCGTGCCCGGCGTCGGCTCAGCCGGCGTCCGGGCCGGCCTCGGCGAGCATCCTCGCCAGCACCGCGCGCTGCACGGGCCGCACCTCGCCGTGCAGCGCGCGGCCCTTGGCCGTGAGCGCGACGCGGACCCCGCGCCGGTCCTCCGGGCACATGGCACGGTCCACGAGGCCGTCCTTCTCCAGGCGGCCGATGAGGCGGGAGAGCGCGCTCTGGCTGAGGTGCACCCGCTCAGAGATCTCCTGCACGCGGTAGGCGCAGCCGCCGTCCGCCGCCGCACCCTCGGACAGCAGGTCGAGGACCTCGAAGTCGCTGGCGCACAGGCCGTGTCCGTGCAGCGCCCGGTCCAGCTCGCACTGCGTACGGGCGTGCAGGGACAGGATGTCCCGCCACTGCTCCACGAGCGCCCGCTCGGGCCTGTTCGCCGCCATGCGCGCACCGTAGCAGAGAACATGTTTCATTGCATCAACATTAAATGCGCTTGCATTGAATGCATGCGCATGTAGTCTCTTCGCCATGACCTCTCCGCTCACCATCCCCGCGGCCCCGTCCCCGGCGGTTCGCTGGACTCCCCGGCTCTGGGGCACGCTGCTGGTGCTGTGCGCCGCGATGTTCCTGGACGCGCTCGACGTGTCGATGGTCGGCGTCGCGCTGCCGTCCATCGGCACCGACCTCCATCTGTCCACCTCGACGCTGCAATGGATCGTCAGCGGCTACATCCTGGGATACGGCGGACTGCTCCTGCTCGGCGGCCGCACCGCCGACCTGCTCGGCCGACGCCAGGTGTTCCTGGTGGCGCTCGGCGTCTTCGCGCTCGCCTCGCTGCTCGGCGGACTCGTGGACTCCGGGCCGCTGCTGATCGCCAGCCGCTTCGTGAAGGGCCTGAGCGCCGCCTTCACCGCGCCCGCCGGCCTGTCCATCATCACCACGACGTTCCCGGAGGGCCCGCTGCGCAACCGCGCGCTCTCCATCTACACCACGTGCGCCGCCACCGGGTTCTCGATGGGTCTGGTCCTCTCCGGGCTGCTCACCGAGGCCAGTTGGCGCCTCACCATGCTGCTGCCCGCACCCATCGCGCTCCTCGCCCTCGCCGCCGGACTCAGGCTGCTGCCGCGCAGTGCCAGGGAGGAGAACCACGCCGGTTACGACATCCCGGGCGCCGTCCTCGGCACCGCGTCGATGCTGCTGCTGGTCTTCACCGTCGTCCAGGCGCCCGGGGCCGGCTGGGCCTCGGCCCGCACGCTGCTGTCGTTCCTCGCCGTCGCCGTCCTGCTGACCGCCTTCGTCCTGGTCGAGCGGCGCTCGCCGGGCCCGCTGATCCGGCTCGGCGTGCTGCGCTCGGGCGGTCAGGTCCGCGCCCAGCTCGGAGCGGTGGCCTTCTTCGGCTCCTACGTCGGCTTCCAGTTCCTGACGACCCTGTACATGCAGTCCCTGCTGGGCTGGTCGGCGCTGCACACGGCGCTCGCCTTCCTGCCGGCGGGCGCGCTGGTGGCGGTGTCCTCGACCAAGGTCGGCGCGATCGTCGACCGGTTCGGCACCCCGCGGCTGATCGCGGCGGGCTTCGCGCTGATGGTCGCCGGGTACGCGCTGTTCCTGCGGATCGACCTGGACCCGGTGTACGCGGCCGTGATCCTGCCGTCGATGCTGCTGATCGGCGCCGCCTGCGCCCTGGTCTTCCCCTCGCTCAACATCCAGGCCACCAACGGGGTCGAGGACCACGAGCAGGGCATGGTCTCCGGGCTGCTCAACACCTCGGTGCAGGTGGGCGGGGCGATCTTCCTGGCCGTCGTGACCGCCGTGGTGACCGCGGCCGCCCCGGCGCACGCCACCGCGCACGCCGTCCTCGACAGCTACCGGCCGGGCTTCATGGTCGTCACGGGCGTCGCGGTGGCCGGTCTGCTGATCACCCTCACCGGCCTCCGCGACCGGCGCCCCCGCCCGTCCGTCGTGGTCGCCAGGTCCACCGTGGAGGCGGCGCCGGTGACGGCGGAGACGGAGCGCGTGCCGGTCCGCGACTAGTCCGACCGCGGGACCACGCCCCTTCCGTGTGCCCTTCCGCTCTCCCCGCGCCCCGCTCCGTGATGACGATCCCGGCGCGGGGCGCGGGCGTACGGTCGGGGCGCCGGTCCGCGGACACGGCCGTAGCCGCTGACCGCTCCCGGCGGCCCGGTCAGCCCAGCCAGCCCGGCCGCACCAACCCCGACTCATAGGCGAGGACGACGAGTTGGGCGCGGTCCCGGGCCCCCAGTTTGACCATGGTGCGACTCACGTGGGTCTTGGCCGTGAGGGGGCTGACCACCAGGCGGCGGGCGATCTCCTCGTTGGACAGGCCGATGCCGACCAGGGCCATCACCTCGCGCTCGCGCTCGGTGAGCAGGGCGAGCGCGTCGGCGGCGGCCGGTTCCTTGGATCGGGCCGCGAACTCGGCGATGAGGCGGCGGGTGACGCCCGGGGACAGCAGCGCGTCGCCCGCGACCACCGCCCGTACGGCGCGCAGGAGTTCGTCGGGCTCGGTGTCCTTCACCAGGAAACCCGAGGCGCCCGCGCGGATCGCCTCGAAGACGTACTCGTCGAGTTCGAAGGTGGTGAGCATGACCACCTTCACCTCGCTCGGCTCCGCGTCCCCGGTGATGCGCCGGGTCGCGGCCAGGCCGTCGAGACGGGGCATGCGGATGTCCATCAGGACGACGTCGGGCCCCTGTTCGCGCACCAGGCGCAGGGCCTCCTCGCCGTCCGCCGCCTCCCCCACCACCTCGATGTCCGGCTGCGCGTCGAGCAGCGCCCTGAATCCGGCCCGGACGAGCGACTGGTCGTCGGCGAGCAGTACCCGGATCACTGGTCCTCCCTGGTGTGCGCGGGCAGTACGGCGAGCACCCGGAAGCCGCCGTCGGGACGCGGGCCCGCCTCGATGGTGCCACCCAGCGCGGCCGCCCGCTCCCGCATGCCGGCCAGTCCGTTCCCGCTGCCGCCCGCGTCGGCGCCGGTCGCGGGTCCGTCGTCGTCGACCCTCAGCCGCACCAGGGCGCCTTCGTGTTCGAACCGCACGCGCGCGTGCCGTGATCCCGAGTGCCGTACGACGTTGGTCAGGGCCTCCTGCACGATGCGGAAGGCCGCCAGGTCGGCGCCGGGCGACAGGTGCGGGGGTTCGCCCCGGACGTCGACGGTGAGGCCGGCGGCGGCCGCCTGTTCGACCAGCTCCGGCAGCCGGTCGAGGCCGGGCGCGGGGGCCCGCGGTGCCGCACCGGGGGCGCGCAGGGTGTCGAGGACCTGGCGCACCTCCCCGAGCGCCTCCTTGCTGGCGGCCTTGATGGTGGTGAGCGCCGTGCGCGCCTGTTCCGGATCGCTGTCGAGCAGGGCGAGGCCCACGCCCGCCTGGACGTTGATGACGGAGATGCTGTGCGCGAGCACGTCGTGCAGTTCACGGGCGATCCGCAGCCGTTCCTCGTCCGCGCGGCGCCGGGCGGCCGCGGCCCGGTCGGCGCGTTCCCGCGCCCACTGCTCACGGCGCACCCGGGCCAGTTCGCACACCGCCACGACGGCCAGTACCCAGGTGGTGACGACGATCTCCTGGCCCACGGTCGCGGCCTTGTCGCCCGGCGGCGGCAGCAGCCGGTAGAGCCAGAGCGCCACCAGCGCGTGCCCGGCCCAGAGCAGGCCGAGCGCCGTCCAGGCGGCCCGCCGGTGGCCCGCGACGACGGCGCGGAAGCAGGCGACCACGACGGGCAGCAGGACCGGGCCGTAGGGATACCCGGCGGCCAGGTAGACCAGCGCGGCCGTGGCCGTGCCGAAGACGACGGCCACCGGGTGGCGGTGGCGCCACAGCAGCAGGACCGCGCCGGCGAGCAGCAGCACGCGCGCGTAGCCGTCGAGGGGCTCGCGGTGCGGCTGCGCGTGCGCGGCGAAGCCGGCGCCGACGAGCACGAACGCGGTGATCAGCGCGGTGGACCGCCAGGGCATGCGGGCCGCGGACGGCTCCGGGTCGTCCGGGCGGCGCCACCACGGCGGCCCGTGCCGCCACCGGTGCGTGGGGCCGCGCTGCTCTTCCATGCCCGCCACGCTAAACGCCGCGGGCCCGCGCGGACGTCAGCCGGGCGAGGTGATCACGGCTACTCCCCGGGGAGTACGGCCGCCCGCCCGCGCGGCCGCTGCCCGTGAGTTCCTCGAACTCCGCGGTGAACAGCACCTCGGGGTCGAAGCCCATACCGGCGAAGTGACCGGCGAGTTCGAGGGAGAGGACGCCGTGCAGGCGGGTCCAGTAGGCCAGGGCGCGGCGCAGGACGTGCGGCGGCGCCGGGTGGTCGCCCGCCCAGCGGCGGTGGTCCGCGAGATGGGCCTCCAGCGCGTCCGCCGGCGCGGGCTCCGTCTCCCGGGGTGCGCCCACCCCCGTGGACCCCGGGGTCCCTGCCGCGTCCTCGGCGGCGCACACGTCGAGGAGGATCGCCATGATCTCCCGGGCGGTCGCGGTGGTGTCGTCGGGGGCCCGGTAGCCGGGGACCGGTGTGCCGTAGACGAGGAAGTAGCGCTGGGGATCCTCCAGCGCCCAGCGGCGCATGGCCCGGGCCAGGCCGGACAGCCCCGTGCCCGCGTCGGCGGCGGCGCGGAAGGTGTCCGCCAGGCTGCGGTAGGCGTCCCTGACCAGCTCGGTGATCAGGTCGTCCCGGCCGCCGAAGTACCGGTACAGGGCCGGCCCGCTCATGCCCAGGTCCTTGGCGATGGCGTTCAGGGACAGCCCCGACGCCCCGGCCGTGGCGATCTGCTCCCAGGCCCGCGCCTTGATCTCGGCCCGTACCTGGCTGCGGTACCGCTCCCGTGGACTCGCCGCGCCTGCCGCCATGGCCGTCACGCTCCTCGTCGTCGTCGGGTTCCCACCGAGTTTCAACCTATCACTGACGAGATAGGCCGTAACGAATGTCGCTGCGACGCCTTGACACCGGCGAGAGGGCCCGTCATTTTAGTTATAGCTTCTAACGCAAGCGACTGACTCTCACCCGACCTGGAGGTCGTGATGGACGGCAAGGAACTGCTGGAGGTCGTACTGCCCGGGACGGTCGAGCCCGAGGGCCTGGAACTGCGCCACGGGGCCGTCCCCGCGCCGGGCGCCGGGCAGATCGTGGTCCGCGTCGAGGCCACGGGCGTGTCCTTCGCCGAGCAGCAGATGCGCCGGGGCCGGTACTACGACCAGCCGCCGTTCCCCTTCGTGCCCGGCTACGACCTGGTCGGCACGGTGCTCACGGCGGGCCCCGGCGTCACGTCCGGCCTGGTGGGCCGGCGGGTGGCGGCCCTGGTCAAGGTCGGCGGCTGGGCCAGCCACGTGCTGCTCGACGCGGACGACGCGGTGCCGGTGCCGGACGGGATCGACGCGGCGGAGGCGGAGGCGCTGGTCGTCAACGGGATCACCGCCTGGCAGATGCTGCACCGCAAGGCCAGGGTGCGCGACGGCGGGACGGTCCTCGTCCACGGCGCGAACGGCGGGGTCGGCACGGTGCTCGTGCAGCTCGCGCGAGCGGCCGGCCTGAAGGTGATCGGCACGGCGTCCGCGCGCCACCACGAGACGCTGCGTGCCATGGGCGTGCTCCCCGTCGACTACACGCAGGACGTGCCGGCGCTCGTCCGGGAACTCGCCCCGGGCGGGGTCGACGCGGTCTTCGACCACCTCGGCGGGCGCAGCGTGACCGATTCCTGGCGGCTGCTCGCGCCCGGCGGGACCCTCGTCTCCTACGGCAGCGCCACCACCCGGGACGACACGGGCTCCAAGCAGTGGCCCGTGCTGAAGATCCTCGGCCGGGTGTGGCTGTGGAACGCGCTGCCCAACGGCCGCCACGCGTACTTCTTCAACGTGTGGGCCGGGCGCGCGCTGAGCAAGGACCGCTTCCGCTCCCGGCTGCGCGCCGACCTGACGGAGGTGTTCCGGGCGCTCGGGCGCGGTGAGGTGACCGCGCGGATCGCGGCCCGGCTGCCGCTCACCGAGGTCGCGGAGGCGATGCGACTGGCCGAGTCGGGCACGGTGGCCGGGAAGGTCGTCCTGATCCCGGAGGCGTAGGTGGGGCCGATCGACCGGCCCGGCCGCCGGCCGTCAGGACCGGACCAGCCCCACACTGCCGGCGAGCCGGACGGCCGCGTGCCGGAAGAAGGTCTCACGGTCCTCGACCACCTGGTGGAACTGCCCGAACAGCTCGAATCCGACCAGCCCGAACAGCTCGGCCCAGGCCGCGACCAGCGCCACCGCCGCCTCGGGCGGCAGATCGGGGGCCAGGTCGGCCGCCATGCGCTCGGCTTCGGGGCGCAGTTCGGCGGGCAGCGGCAGGGCGGCCAGCCCCGGGCCCCGGTGGGCGTCGCGAACGATGCCGATGAGCAGCAGGCCGACCCGCGAGGCGGCCGGCACGGTGGTCTCGGGGGCCGCGTACCCGGGCACCGGGGAGCCGTAGATCAGGGCGTACTCGTGCGGGTGGCCGAGTCCCCAGGCGCGGACCGCCTCGCAGACCGCCGTCCAGCGCCGCACGGGGTCCGCCGCCTGGCCCGCCTTCGCGTGGGCCGCCTCCGCCGCCTCGCCGAGGGAGTCGTAGGCGTCGATGATCAGGGCGGTGAGCAGGTCGTCGCGGCTCGGGAAGTAGCGGTAGACCGCCGAGGAGACCATGCCCAGTTCGCGGGCGACGGCCCGCAGCGAGAGCTTGGCGGCGCCCTCCGCGGCGAGCCGGCGGCGCGCCGCGTCCTTGATCGCCGCCGTCACTTCGGCCCTGGCCCGCGCGCGGGCGCCCTGTGCGGTGCTCATGGCAGCAGTGTGCCACGCACGCAGAGCGGTGCACACAAATCAGAGCACCGAACCAAAAAGAGAGCACTGCTCTTGCTTCGGAGCACCTGTCTCCTCCACACTGAAGTCAAGCGAGAGCACCGCTCTCCCAAAACGTGGGGGTCACCATGTCGTCATCCGCACCGTTCTACGTCGAGGGCAGCCCGCTGACCGTCCGGATGAACGGGATGGTCGGCTGGCTCGCCCGGCACGGGCTCAGCCTCGCGGGGAACGCCGAGCTGTCCGTGCGCGGCCGCAAGAGCGGCAAGATGCAGCGCGTCCCGGTCAACCCGCACACGTACCAGGACGGCCAGTACCTCGTCTCCGCCCGCGGCTACTCGCAGTGGGTGCGCAACATGCGGGTCGCGAACGGCGGAGAACTGCGGGTGGGCCGCAAGGTGCGCGCCTTCACCGCGGTGGAGCTCCCCGACGAGGAGAAGCTCCCGATCCTGCGGACCTACCTGGAGAAGTGGGGCTGGCAGGTCAAGCAGTACTTCGCGGGCGTCACGGCCGACTCCACGGACGAAGAGATCCTCGCCGTGGCCGCCGACCACCCGGTGTTCCGGATCACGGTCACGAAGTGACGGATTCCTCCACGGGGGCGGCCGGCGTCCGGTCGAACGCGGTCAGGGCGCGCTGGGCGAGGGGGTGCGACCGGACCAGCTCCCCCAGGGAGGTCGAGCCGCGCGTGATGTCGCGGAACGCCCGCCAGGCCGGACGGAAGCCGGTGAGGGCCGCGTGGAAGAAACCGGGACGCCGCTCGAACGCGGCCAGCATGCGCTTGCCGACGCTCATCTCCACACCGAGCCCCGCCTTGATCGCGAAAGCGTAGTTCAGGGCCTGGCGCCGGGCGTCGACCGCGTCGTGCGCCTCGGCGATCCGCACGGCCCACTCCCCCGCCAGCCGGCCCGAGCGCAGCGCGAAGGAGATGCCCTCGCGGGTCCACGGCTCCAGCAGCCCCGCCGCGTCGCCGCAGACCAGCACCCGACCGCGGGACAGCGGCGAGTCGTCGGCGCGGCAACGGGTCAGGTGCCCCGAGGAGATGCTCGGTTCGAAGCCCGAGAGGCCGAGCCGCGCGACGAAGTCCTCCAAGTACCGCTTCGTCGCGGCGCCTTCGCCGCGGGCCGAGATCACGCCGACCGTCAGGGTGTCGCCCTTGGGGAACACCCAGCCGTAACTGCCGGGCATCGGGCCCCAGTCGATGAGCACTCGCCCCTTCCAGTCCTCGGCGACCGTCGCCGGAACCGGGATCTCCGCCTCCAGACCGAGGTCGACCTGGTCCAGCTTCACCCCGACGTGCGCCCCTATCCGGCTGGCGCTGCCGTCGGCCCCGACGACCGCGCGGGCCAGGACCGTCTCGCCGCCCTGGAGCACCACGGCGACCGTGCGCCGGTCCGGCACAGCGGAGCCGTGCTGCTCGACGCGCTGCACGGTGACGCCCGTCCGCAGCTCGGCGCCCGCCTTCTGGGCGTGCTCGACCAGCTGCTGGTCGAACTCGGGCCGGTTGATCAGCCCGAACAGCATCTGCTTGGAGCGCCGGGTGCGCGTGAAGCGCCCGTTGTGGGAGAACGTGACCGCGTGCACGCGGTCCTGGAAGGGCAGTTCGAACCCGGGCGGCAGCGCGTCGCGCGAGGGGCCGATGATGCCGCCGCCGCACGTTTTGTAGCGGGGCAGCTCGGCTTTCTCCAGCAACAGCACGCGTCGCCCCGCGACCGCCGCCGCGTAGGCCGCCGAGGCCCCCGCGGGTCCCGCGCCCACCACGACGACGTCCCACACCCGCTGCACGTCGTCCGCCGAAGAGTTCTCGCCGCTCACGATGGTCTACTGCTCCGATCAAGCCGCTGCCGCACCTGTCCCCCGCATCCTACGGCGACGATCGCCGCAGGCCACTGTGGGAGGATCGGTGTACTCAGCTGTACAACGTCGCACCTACGAGGAGCGTGCCCATGCCGTCGAATCCGGTCGCCGAGACCGTCGCCTCGCTGCTGCCCCGGGCGAAGACGGAGCTGACCGAACTGGTCGCCTTCAAATCGGTGGCGGACTTCGCGCAGTTCCCGAAGAGCGAGAGCGAGGGCGCGGCGAACTGGATCGCCGAGGCCCTGCGCGCCGAGGGCTTCGTGGACGTGGCCCTCCTCGACACCCCCGACGGCACGCAGTCGGTGTACGGGTACCTGCCGGGCCCGGAGGGTGCCAAAACGGTTCTGCTCTACGCGCACTACGACGTTCAGCCGCCGCTGGACGAGGCCGGCTGGACCACCCCGCCGTTCGAGCTGACCGAGCGGGACGGCCGCTGGTACGGCCGCGGGACCGCCGACTGCAAGGGCGGTCTGGTCATGCACCTGCTCGCGCTGCGCGCGCTGAAGGCGAACGGCGGCGTGCCCGTCCACGTCAAGGTGATCGTCGAGGGCTCCGAGGAGCAGGGCACCGGCGGTCTGGAGCGGTACGCCGAGCAGCACCCCGAGCTGCTGGCGGCCGACACCATCGTGATCGGCGACGCGGGCAACTTCCGCGTGGGCCTGCCGACGGTGACCACGACCCTGCGCGGCATGACGCTCCTCCGGGTCCAGGTCGACACCCTCGGCGGCAACCTGCATTCGGGCCAGTTCGGCGGTGCCGCCCCGGACGCGCTGGCCGCGCTGATCCGGGTCCTGGACTCGCTGCGCGCCGAGGACGGTTCGACCACGGTCGACGGCCTCGACGCCGGCGCCCGGTGGGACGGCCTGGAGTACACCGACGAGCAGTTCCGCAAGGACGCCAGGGTGCTGGACGGGGTGGGCCTGATCGGTGACGGCTCGGTGGCCGACCGCATCTGGGCCCGGCCGGCCGTCACCGTGCTCGGCATCGACTGCCCGCCGGTCGTGGGCGCCACCCCGTCCGTGCAGGCGGGCGCCCGTGCCCTGGTCAGCCTGCGGGTTCCGCCGGGCGTGGACGCGGCCGAGGCCACCAAGCTGCTGCAGGCCCACATCGAGGCGCACACCCCCTGGGGCGCCCGGGTGACCACCGAGCAGATCGGTCAGGGCCAGGCGTTCCGCGCCGACACCTCGAGCCCGGCCTACCAGGCCATGGCCGACGCGATGGCCGTCGCCTACCCGGGCGAGACCATGCAGTACGCCGGCCAGGGCGGCTCCATCCCGCTGTGCAACACGCTCGCCGGCCTCTACCCGCGGGCGGAGATCCTGCTGATCGGCCTCAGCGAGCCGGAGGCGCAGATCCACGCGGTCAACGAGAGCGTGTCCCCCGAGGAACTGGAGCGGCTGTCGGTCGCCGAGGCGCTGTTCCTGCGCAACTACGCGGCGGGCTGAACCCTTCTGCCCGCGGCAGAGCGCCCTCGCCCACGGGCGGGGGCGCCGCCTAAGGGCCTGCTGCGAAAGTGGCCTCGTCGCCCGGAGGGCGGCCGCGCGGCGTCCGGTGCGTGCTC
>NZ_JAJSZC010000121.1:0-23922 GCF_036815105.1 Streptomyces sp. IBSBF 3136 | reverse complement strand
GGGCCGCACGGCACCCATGCACCGCATGGAACTCCTTTCTCCGTGCGGCCCTCCGCCCACTCCTCGGGGTGGCCGGCCGGCCGGGAGGACCCGGCACGGCCGGCCGTGATCAAGCGATCAAGGCGTACGCCTCCTTGAACATGGCTCCTGCTGCCGCAAAACTCGGCACGTCGTCCGCAATGCCGAGACCTCCGGTGCCCACGTCCTCGACCACCGTTCCGGTCGCGAGCGCGGTGGCCGAGAGGCCCAGGCCCACACCTCCCAGGATGTCGAGGAAGGAATGCCCCTCGCTCTCGTTCCCGGTGCGCTTGCGTTCGTCTGCGTCCGTCTCGTAGGCAATGACGCCGGGAGAGATCTGCGACGGCCAGATTTTGACCATTTCATTCGGCTTCGTGTAGTTCGGAACCACTCCCGGCGGGAAGTCGAATCCGACCTTCGCTACGCGCTTGTCGCCGGACGCCTTGAGCTGTTCCTGCAAATACTTGACCTTGTTCTCGACGTCCTTCTTTCCATCCCGCTCTGCACCCGCACCGGCATGCTTGGCGTCCCAGACGTAGACCGCGTCATCGGTCCAATACAGGAGGTCGGCATAACCGACTTCCTGGCCCGGGTTGTCGGCCGAACCTCCGGCGATGGTGTTGCGACCGTCCCTGGGGCCGCCGGAGGCGCTCAGGTCCATGCTCACCTCGCCGCCGCCCATCGGCTGGAACTCGGCCAGGTACATCGCGACGAACATGATCGCCGTGTCGTGCCCACTGTTGTACTGATCCCAGTGGCACGCGCCGCACAGGTCGCTCGGGTTGTAGAGCTGCGAAGCCGTGCGGCCACAGGAAGTACAGGTGCCGCCGCCGTCGTCGACGGGCATGTGCCCATCGAGCTCGACGACGCTCGTCGGGTTGCCGCCGCCGAACGCGTACCGATTGCTGGTGTAGGGGTCGACGCCGAGATGCATGTCGGCCAGCGCCCCGTTGTACGTGTCCCGGGTGGTGAAGCGGTTCAGGCCTGGGCTGTAGTTGCGGAAGCCCATGTCGTAGGTGCCGGAACCGGCATCCCAGCGCTTGGCATTGAACCGGTAGGGGTTGTAGGCCTCCTTGGTCGGGTCCACGGCATCGGGCTTGTCCATACCGGTGAACTCCGACGTGTCGTCGGAGCCGTAGGCCGTGTAGCCGTACGTCGACTTCGTGTCGCCGCTGTCATCGGTCAGCGTCTCGACGTCGGAGTGACCGTTGTAGCCGTAGTAGCCGTCCTCGGTCGTACCGTCGGCGTTGTGCTTGACCTGCGACAGGCGTTCGCCCCACGGGCTGTACTGGTAGGACTTGGTCAGCGTGCCGGCGACCTTCTCGTCCAGGACCTCGTTCGACAGGCCCAGGTACTCGAAGTTCGTCGTCTTTCCGTCCGCGGTCTTCGACACGGTGCGATCGAGCGGGTCGAAGGCGTACGTCGTCGACTTCATCGCACCCGTCGAGTCCATCTTCTGGGACTCCACGACGTGATCGAAACCGTCGTACACGCTCCGCTCGATGACCTGGCCGCCCGAGGTGACGGACTCCGTCCGGCCGAACGGGTCGTAGTTGTAGCTCGCCGTGGTGCCGGAGACCGTCGCGGTGAGCAGTCGGTTGCGGTCGTAGTTGTAGGTGGTGGTCTTCCCCCCGACCGTCTGGCTGATGACGTTGGCGTTGTCGTCGTGGACGTATGTCTCCGTCTCGGCGCCGTTGCCGGTCTTCACAGCCTGCTTCAGCCGGTCGGCCGGGTCGTAGGTGTAGTCCGTCGTCGACGACAGGTACGCCGAGTGGTCGTCGGCGTTCATCTTCTTCGCCAGATCCTGCGACTTGTTGCCGTTCGGGTCGTAGGCGTAGGTGTGCGATGAGACGAGAGCGCCGTTGGACTTCTTCTCCGTCGTCGACTTGAGGGCCGCGTCCAGGTAGTAGGCGTAGTCGACGGTGTTGCCGTTGCCCTTCGTCTCCTGGAGCTTCAGGCCGCGGTCGGTGTACGTGTACGACGTCACCTTCGGCGACGCGTCCGTGGCGGACTTGCCGACCGAGACCGTCTTCACCAGGTCACGCAGGTCGTACGTGTACTTGGAGAACTGGTCCGGGTGCGTGATCGTGTCCGACAGGCCGTTCGCGTCGTAGGTGTACGACGTGGCCTTCTTCTCCACGCCGGCCAGCGACTCGCTCACCTTCTGGACCTGGTTGAGGCCCGTGTAGGTGATCGCGTACGAGTCGATCTTCGCCGTGGACGAGGTGTCGTCGATCCGGGTCAGGTTGCCGTTGAGGTCGTAGGAGTAGGCGAAGTCGTCCTTCTCCGTGTCCGCCGGGTCGCCGCTGGTGTCACGGACGAGCTTGACCGCGTCCGCCACGACCGTGCCGCCGCTGTTCTGGAACAGCTGCAGCTTCGCCGCGTTGCCCTGCTTGAAGGCGAAGGAGCCCAGTGAGACCCAGCTGCCCTGATTGGCGGTGGCGTTCTGGTCGATCGTCTTGTCGGCCGTCCCGCCGTCGTACGTCACCGTGTACTTGGCCGTCGTCGCGGCGCCCGTCACCTTCGGGAACTTCACGTACGCGGCGTACGTGCCGTCCTTGGGGATGTTGAGCGTCCACGTGTAGGCGTCCGTGCCGGTGCCGGCCGCGTGGGTCTCGTGGTTGTAGCCCTGCTGGCCGGTGACGTCTCCCTTGGTCCAGGTGCCGGTCTTCGAGGTGTTCTGGGTGTCGGAGTTGTCCGCCAGGACGACCGACTTGCCCGCCGGGGCGCCGTCGTCCGCACGGGACTTCAGCGAGCCGTCGGGGTAGTACGACCACGTCATCGTGCGGTTCGAGGAGCCGCCCGCCGAGGTCAGGGTCCGCTTGGTCTGCTGACCCAGGTCGTTGTACTCGTAGGACGTGGCGATGTCCCACGGGTCCGTGGACGACCTCACCCAGCCGTTGTCGAAGTAGCTGTAGGTGGTGTCGTTGCGGACCGTCTCGCCGTCCGACGGCGGCAGGGAGGTCTTGGCGACCCGGCCCACCTTGTCGTACGTCGTCTCCGCGTAGACGTTCGGGTCGTTGTAGCGGGAGTCCGCCGGATCATAGGGCTGGTACTGCTTGACCGGGCGGTTCAGCTCGTCGTACGACGTGCGGGCCGTGAAGGCGTCGGTGGAACCCGCCGCCATCGCCCGCGGCGTGAGCACCTTGGTGGTGTTGCCGACCTGGTCGTACTCGTACTTCGTCGTGCGGTACGTGATGGTCGACGTGCCGTCGTGCGGAACCTTGACCTCGGTCTGCTTGCCGCGCTCGTCGTAGGTGACCGTGGTGGTGTTGTTCTCGGCGTCCGTGGCCGAGGTGACCAGGCCGTCCTTGTCGTAGCCCTTCCTGGTGGTCTTGCCGGCCGCGTCCGTGGTGACCGTGGCCCGGTGGTCCAGGTCGTAGTCGATCTTGGTCGTGTAGTCGGTCGTGTCGGCCGTCGCGTTCTTCTTCGGGTCGATGACCTTGGTGACGTTGCCGACGTCGTCGTACTCGTAACTGACCTTGTCGGCGTTCGCGTTGACCACGGACGTGAGCTGGTAGATCTCGTCGTAGTGGTTCGTCGTGACGTAGTCGGTGGCGTCCGTCGTCGTCGCCGTGCCCTTGGGCTCGGTCGTCGTCTTCAGGTTGCCGGCCTTGTCGTAGGTGTACGTCGTGGTGCGCGGGTCGGTCAGGTTGTTCGCCGGCGCCGTCGCCGAGAACATCTCGTCCGCGTTGTCGTACACCGCCGTCGACACGGCACCGTTCGGCGCCGTCGACTTCGTGACGTTGTCGTTCTCGTCGTACACCGGCGCCGGTGTGGTGATCACGACGCCCGTGTCCTTGGGCGCGGTGTTGACCAGCGGACGCCCGAACGTGTCGTACGTCTGCGTGGTCACCTTGCTGTCGGCGTCGGTGACCTGGGTGACCTGGCCGCGCTCGTCGTAGACGAACGTCGTCGCGTTCGACTTCGCGTCGGTGATGGTGTTCGGGTACCCGGTAGGCCCGAAGCCGCTGTACGTCGTCGGGTTCCCGTTGGCGTCCGTCGCCTTGGTCAGTTCACCGTAGGCGTCGTACTCGTACTTCGTGGTGTAGTCGTCCGGGACCGACGTGGTCGCGACGCCCTTGGGGTCCGTGACCGTCTTCAGGTTGCCGAACGAGTCGTACCCGAACTGCCAGGCCCGCCCCTCGGGCGACGTCTTGCGGAACAGGTCCGCCGAGAAGCCGTCCGCGCGCGTCTGGTACTCGTACTTCGCTACGTTCGCGGGCCACTTGGTGGAGTCCGTGACGCAGGTGGCCGTCTGGTCCGGCACGCCCGACTTGTTGTTCTCCGCGTCGCGCTGCCAGAGCGGGTAGCCCGTCTTCTGGTCGTAGCAGTACGCGGTCTTGGCGCCGTTGTCCTCCTCCAAGTAGGTGACGTTGTTGTCGGCGTCCCAGCTCATCTTCGTGGTCTGGGACTTGGCGTTGGTCGTCTGGACCGGGCGGCCGTAGTCGTCCGTCACGTACTTCGTGGCGTGTGTCTCGGGGTCCGTGACCGTGGTGTCCGTGAACTTGGTGTTCGTGGTGTCGGCCGCGTAGGCGAAGCCGGTGTCACCGTTCAGACGGTCCGTGATCGTCTTCGTCCACCAGTGGTACTTCGGGTCGTCGCCGTTCTGCGGCGCGTAGTACGCCAGCTTGGTGTCGTGGCCGCGCGGGTCCGTGGCCGTCACCAGCTTGACGTTCTTGTTGCCCTGGGTGGCGTCGTAGGTGAACTTGAAGATCTTCGGCTGGGACGAGCCGTCACCGTCGGTGAACCGGCCGAGCAGGCCCTGCACCGTGTAGTAGAAGGAGACCTTTCGGCCCGAGATGTCCGTCATGGACTTCACGTGGTCGTAGATGTCCGGGTCGGTCAGGCTGGTGCCGGAGACCTTGGCGCCCGTGCCGTCGATGTAGTCGTACGACGCGTCGCCCTTCTTGTAGTAGTCGAGCGTCAGGGACTGCCGGCCCGCCGGGTCGGTGATGTAGGCGAGGAACTTCGCCGCCTTGCCCTGGGTCTTGTGCTGCTCGTAGGTGTAGGTCTGTGTGTTGCCGTTCTTGTCGACGACGGACGTCAGGTAGCCGTCGCAGCCGAAGAGGAAGCGGGTGCCGTCCGGGCGGAGCAGGGTCCAGGCGTCCGGGACCGGGTCCTTGTCCGGGGTGCAGTCCAGGCCCGCCTTCATGGTGATGCGGTAGTGGACGCCCGCGGGGGCCTTCCAGCTGCCGTCGGCCTGCTTGGTGAAGACGTGGGTGGTGCCGTCACCGTCGGGGAGGCGGATCTCCGTCGCGTTCTGAACCGGGTTGGGATGGAAGTCCAGTGCCGCGCCGAGCCGGATGGGGCCGCCGACCTGGGCCGACCAGCCCGCGCCCGCGCCACCTGTCGTGTTGTCCGTGTCCAGCGAGTTGTACGCGAACCGCGCGAACGTCGTCAGACCACGCCCCGGGTTGCTGAGCGCGTTGTACGACCATACGGTGTTGCCGGAGGCGAGGTTGTTCATCACCGTCGAGCCGGCGCCCGTGTTCTTGCCCGTGTAGCTGTAGAACTTCTCCAGGCCCAGCGCGTTGGAGGTGGGATCCTCCACCGCCACGTTCTGCTTCAGCGTCGGTATGCCGCCGGTGCCGGCCGACAGCCAGCTGCCGTCGGAGACCTTCTTGACGTCCCAGCCGAGTACGTACTTGGTGCGCTTGCTGCCCGAGTCCGAGTTGATCGGCGTCTTGACCTGCGCCTGGATCGTCGTCGACTGGCCCGGGGACAGCGGCGGGATCGCCGTGGACAGCTGGTTGCCGCCCGTCGTCGCGTCCGTGCCGTCGGGGAGCTGCCAGGTGTACGACAGCACCCGCTCACCGCTCGCCCACGCGCTCGACGTGGTGTTGGTGACCGTGAAGTCCACCGTGTACGTCGAGTTCGGGGTCATACGGGCGGGCGTCTGCGGGGCGTAGTACGTGTCGTCCGTGGTGGAGTCGACGTAGATCACCCGCAGCAGCGGGCCGATCTGCGGGTCGGCGGCCTCCGAGGCCAGGAACACGGTGCGTTCCTGTGGGCCCGTGGTCGTCTCGTCCTTGAGCTTGACCAGCGCGCCGTGGTTGGTCGACGGGGTCTTGGTCCAGCCCTGGGTCAGGGAGGTCGCGTCCCACCAGTGGCGGCCGACGTCCGAGACCGTGCCGACGGTGTCGGAGACGGTCGAGGAGTAGTCGCCGCCCGCCGTCGTCCACGCCGTACCCGTCGCCGCGTTGTTCCAGGTGGCCTGTGTCTCGTTGAAGTCCTTGTTCAGGCCGTGGAGTTCGTAGATGGCGCCGTTGGTGCCGGTGGTGGTCTCCGCGCCCCACATGAACAGGCGGGACTCCAGCACCGTGGCCGTGGTCGGTATCGCGCTGGTGTCGAACTTCAGCGCGGCACGCGTCTTGCCGTAGGTGGGGTCGTTGTTGCCGACCTCCAGCCACTTCTGCCCGACGGTGTCCCGGGAGACGGTGTCCAGGTTGGTGGTCGGCGACGTGGACGACAGCGTCGTGTCCGTCACCCCGGACGTGCCCTGCAGCAGCCGCATCGTCCGGCCCGCCTTCGGCACACCCACGATGCGGGTCGGGGAGCCCAGCAGCTGGCCGTCCTTCGTCTTCACCACCAGCTGGTAGTAGTACGACCGGCCGATCTCCACCGACGACGAATCCGGTGTCGGGGTCGCGGTGGTGTCCGTGTAGGCGGTCGCCGACTTGTCGATCGGCGCCACCAGGGTCGCCGCGGACGGCGTGAACGTCTGCTGCGTGGAGCGGTGCAGCTGGTACTCGGCGATGTCGAGGTTCGGGTCGCCGGTGGTGTTCGAGTACGCCTTCCAGCTCAGCTCCGGGCCGGTCGAGTGGATCACCGTCGGCGAGTCCAGCGTCGTACCGACCTTGCCGTACGTCACCGTAAGCCGCGGGATCGTGGAGGTCTCGCCGCCGTAGTCGCCGTCACCGGACTCGTAGCGCGGGCCGCCGACCGGGCCGGCCGCCTCGTCGGTGGTCTTCAGCACGAACCCGTTGTTGACCGAGGAGCCGTCCAGCCACTGCTGCACCGTGTCGGTCACCGGGAACTTGTGCCACTGGCTGTACTCGCCCTTGTTCTTCACGATCGACGCCGGGTTCACCCAGCGCACCGCGTCCGCGATCACCGCGGTCGACGCCGAGGCGGGGCCGTCGCCGAGGACGACCTTGCCCGTCGTACCCGCCGAGAAGTTGATCTGCGAGCCGCCGTTCAGGGACGACCACACCCCGTTGGTGCCCGACTGCTGGTTCACCGTGTACGTGGTGGTGCCGTCCTTGCCGGTCACCGTGTACGGCGCGTTCGTGGCACGGTCGGTGGCCGCGACGTAGTGCACGTCCACCTTGTACGACGCCGTCTCCGGGAGCTTCGGCTGCCAGGTGTACTTGTCACCGGCCACCGCGTCCTTGTTGTACCGGTAGGCGCCGCCGATCGCGTACTGCGCGAGGGAGGACGTCGACACCGGCCAGCTGCCGGTGGCCGCGGTCGTGCCCGCGTCGCCGTCGTCGACCTGGACGCTGGTCCCGGACAGCTCACCCACCAGCGAACTGGTGTTGTTCCACGTGGCCGTCGACTCGTCCCAGGCACCCGTCGCCCGGTGCACCTCGACCGGCACGTCCGTGCCGCCCCCGTCGTGCGCGTTGTCGAAGTACATCTCCAGACGCGCCGAGTCGATCTTCGTGCCAGAGGGGATCTCGCTCAGCGGGAACTTGATCAGGGAACGGGCCGTACCGGTGGCCGTACGGCCCACCGACAGCTTCCACGAGGTGTTGAAGTTCGTCGCCGCCTGGTCCGACAGGACCATCGTGTCCTGCGAGTCCGTCGGCGACGGCGCGATAGTGATCGTCGGGTCGATCACCACCGGATACTGACGGTCCTTCGACGCCAGCCACTTCGCATCCGGCGTCACCGTCAGCTTCCAGGACTTGCCGTCCCGGACCAGCTTCTGCGAGACCCGCGTGCTGTAGGTGCGCCCGAAGACCGACTTGTCCGCCTTCTTCGCGTCCGTCATGAACGGCGCGGGAATCACCATCACCGGCGTGTGCGGCAGCATGCCGTACAGCGCGATCGACCCGTCCTTGCGGGCCTTCGGCACCAGCCCGTCCGTGTCCAGGGAGAAGGTGAACTTCAGCGGACCGTCGGGGCGTTCGGCCAGGGTGATGTTCTCCTTCACCCGGCCGGGTCCGACGCCGTACTCCAGGTCCGCCCCGCGCACGGCGTCCTTGTAGGTGACCGTGGATCCCTTGACCCTGGGCTTCAGCGTGCCGGCGCCCTTGAGGCCGAGCGTGACGGTCCGTCCGTCCGGGGACTGGAAGCGCACCAGCCGGCCGGCGTCCGAGCCGAACCAGCTCCGGCCCTCGTTGGTCGTGTTGCCGTAGTCGAAGCCCTTGGCGCTCGACGCGTGGACCGCCGTGTCGATCGGCTTCCAGGTCGTCTTCTTGCCGGGCCCCGAGCGGTACGACGTCGGCACCGCCGACAGCTCCGCCTCCACCCGGCCGTCCGAGAGCTGCCAGTACCGGGCCGTCGACGTGCGCCGGCCCTTCAGCTCCTTGACCCGCCTGGCCTTCGGGGCGCGTACGCCCCGCGGCAGCTTCTGCCGGTCGGCGACGTCCAGTTCGTCGTGCGACGGTGGCGCGGCGAGCTGGTGGTCGTCGTCCTTGAACCATCCCTTGACGGTGTCGACGATGCCCTTGTCGTCGCCCGAGCCGGATTCCGGTCCGGACGAGGCGTAGGCGATCTGCGGCAGCGCGGTACTCGCCACCGCCGACACGACAAGGCAGGAGATGAATCTCCCATATCGGACTTTCACGTCCAGTGCCCTTTCTTTTTCGGGCACGCCGGACACCCGACCGGGGTTTCTTCCCTGCCGGAAATGCCATGTTCCCGCTGTGCCCGGCCTGTGTGGCGGGCGGATTTCTAATCAGCCGCACGATGCCCTGTCAATTACGAAGGCAAAAAGGGCACTTGACATCAGCCCAGGGCGCAGTCGGGGTTTCTGGGGCAGCGATTCGTCCGATTCTTCCGCGGGTTGGTGTTCGCCTTTGCCTTTGCGCTATAACCCCCGCTCATGCCGAAGACGGAAACCGAATCGGGCAGGGACTGGCGTTCTCTGACCCTCGCCGGGGTGCTGGTCGCCGCCTGCGGCGGCCTTGTGCTGTACGGCGTGCTCGACACGTTCGACACGGAGGAGAAACCGGGCAGGCCGCCGGTTCCGACCGCCGCGGTCACCTACGAGGTGACCGGCGAGGGCACCGCCGACATCGCCTACCAGGGCCACAGCGAGGCGGGCAGCGCCACCGTGGACCGCGCCGTCGCGCTGCCCTGGAAGAAGACCGTGGAGGTGCCGCTCGGCAGGCCGCCGCTGGTGTCCATCACGCTCGGCGGCCACGGCGGCCGGGCCAGTTGCTCGCTCGCCGTGCGCGGCAAGCACGTCCAGACCGCCTCCGCCTATGGCAGGTTCGGCCGCGCCACCTGCCAGGCGGAGCTCGCTCCGGCGTCGCCGGGACGGGCCGCGGAGTGACGTCCGGTCTGGCCGGCGCGCTGTTCAAGTGGCACCCGTGACCCGTGGTGCTGTCGTGATTCATGTCTAGGGGTGGGTTAGTGAGTCCTCGCAGGACCCGTGCGTACAAACCGCTCAGTCTGAAGAGACGGGCGTGGCTGACGGCCGGTGCGGTCGTGCTGAGCGGAGCCGGCATCGTCACCTACGCGATGGCGGACCCGGCGGCGCGGTCCGGCGGTGGGCAGGGCCGGGCGCCTTCGGTCCACACGCTGAAGCTGGAGAACCGGGGCTCGGGCAGAAAGGGCCTCGGTCAGAAGGGCACCGACCGGTTCAGCGCGCTGCTGCTGACCTGGAACGACGCCGACGCCGAGGCCAAGGGCACACCGGAGGTGCGCACCCGGGACCGGGAGACCGGCAAGTGGTCCGGCTGGCAGAAGCTGCCGGACGACCCGTACCAGGCCGACGGCGCGGAGGCCGCGCGGGCCGGGACGGACGTCCGCGGCGGTACGGCCTCGCTGTGGACCGGTGACTCCGACGGCGTCCAGGTCCGCGTGGTGAAGGCCGACGGCACCGAGGCGGGCGGCCAGCCGTCCGGCATGGACGTCAAGCTGCTCGACCCGGGCACGGACCCCGCGAGTGGCCCGCGGCCGGCCGCGTTCGTGGCGGAGACGACGACACCCGGTCCTGCCGACTCCTCGGCGTCGGACACGCCCGCGCCGACGGACTCCGCGCCTCCGGGGTCGCCCGAGCCCACCGACACGGTGTCGGCCCCGGAGTCGGGGTCCGCCTCCCCCTCGGTGTCCGACTCCGCCTCCCCGTCCCCGTCCAGCACGGTCCCGGCTCCCGTTCCCTCCACGGTCGCCAAGCCTCCGATCATCACCCAGGCCGAGTGGGGTGCCTCCACGGACTACGACGGCACGCCGAGCTACGGCACCGAGATCAAGGCGGCCGTCATCCACCACACCGGTGTCGACAGCGACAACACGCTGTCGTGCGCCGACTCGCGGGCCCGGATGCGCACCATCCAGCAGGAGCACTTCTCCCGCGGTTACTTCGACATCGGCTACAACTTCGTCGTCGACCGTTGCGGGCAGATCTTCGAGGGCCGCAGCGGCGGTATGGACCTGCCGGTGGTGGGCGCGCACGACATCGGGTTCAACACCAACACCGTCGGCATCTCCTACATCGGCAACTACATGACCGCGCGGCCGTCACGGGCCGCCCTGGACTCGATCGCCCGGGTCGTGGCGTGGAAGTTCGGGATGTACGGCATCGACCCGACCGGCAAGGTCACGCTGGCCTCGGGCAGCCCGAAGGGCCAGGACGGCAACCTGATCGACAAGGGCCAGCAGATCACCCTGCCCCGGGTCTTCGGGCACCGCGACACCAACGCCACGGCCTGCCCCGGCGACAACCTCTACAAGAAGCTGGCGCTGATCGCCACGCTCGCCAAGACGCCGGGCGTCTCGCACGCCCTGCCCACCTCGGACGTCGACCGGGACGGCCTGCCCGACCTGGTGGCCGGCACCCCGAAGGCGAACTCGGTGACGGTCGTGCCGGGCGGCACCGCCGGTCCGGCCGTCTCCCGGAAGGTCACGCTCACCCAGAGCAGCCCGGGCGTGCCCGGCACCTCCGAGACCGGTGACGGCTTCGGCGCCGCGACCGCCTGGGGCGACGTCAACGGCGACGGCTACGCCGACCTCGTGGTCGGCGCGCCCGGCGAGGACGACACCAGCGGCCACGCCGACCGGGGCGCGGTGACGGTCCTGTACGGGCCGGCCCTGAACACGGGCTTCTCCTACACCACTTCGGGCAGCGTGACCGCGACCGGCGCCAAGCTGGGCTCCACCGTCGCGGTCGGTGACTTCGACGGGGACGGCAGGGCGGACGTGTTCGCGGCCGGCACCGGCACGGGCGGCAACTGGAACGCCCGGCTCACCGGCGGTGCCACCTCCGCCGGCACGCTGACCACGGCCACCGGCGCGGTCGCCTACCTGGACGCGGCGACCGGCGACTTCAACCGCGACGGCTACGCCGACGTGGCGCTGAACTACCGGGACGCGGGCGGCATCGGGCGTGTGGTCCGCTTCGCGGGCTCGGCGACCGGCCTGACCAAGGTGGGCGTCATCTCGGTGAAGGGCGGCCGGGCGGTCGCCGCGGGTGACGTGGACGCCGACGGCTACGACGACATCGTCATCGGGCAGCCGTACACGAGCGAGTCCGGTGGCAAGGCGGGCGGCCAGGTCACCCTGGTGCGCGGCTCGGCGACCGGCTTCACCACCACCGGCATGACCACCGTCCACCAGGACACCTCGGGCGTCCCCGGCGCCGACGAGTCCGGCGACGCGCTCGGCGCCTCCGTCTCGCTCGGCGACTACGACGGCGACGGGTATCCCGACGTGCTCGCGGGCCTGCCCGGCGAGGACATCACCCGGTCCGGCGCGAACCGCTCGAACGCGGGCTCCGCGCTGCTGGTCAAGGGCGGCGCCACCGGCCTGACCGGTTCGGGCGCGATCGCCGTCTCGGAGGACACCTCCGGGGTGCCCGGCGCCACCGAGTCCGGCGACGCGTTCGGTTCCTCGGTGTCGCTGACCGACCTGTCCGGCTACGGGCGCGCCGATCTGACGCTGGGTGTCGCGGGCGAGGACGGCGGCGACGGCATCCTGATGTACCTGCCGAGCAACAGCACGGGGCTCGGCTACGCGCAGACGTCGGTGCTGAGCAGGATGACGCTCGGGACACCGGCCGCCGCGGCGCTGGGCACGGCCCTGACACCGTAGCCGCGCCGCGATCCGTCCGGCCGGGGCCCGCTCGTGCGAGGGGGTCCCGGCCGGACGTGTGTCAGCCGGAGGCGGACGCGTCCCGGCACAGCAGGCGCAGCGAGCCCTGGCCGGCGTAGCACCGGCGGGCCTCCTCGAAGGGGTCCCAGAGCCGGCCGTCGGGCGTGCGGAGCCAGTGGTCGCCGCCGCTCGCCCACCACTCGGCGCCGGTCTGGCGGACCACGACCTCGCCCGCGTAGGCGGCGAAGCCGCGCAGCACGCTCTCGACGGCCGCGTAGGGCGCACCCTCGCGCCGTATCTCCTCGATCATCCGGTCCACCCGCCACAGGCTCTGCGCCGAGTAGTCGAGCCGCAGCCGGGCACCCTCGCGCATGGTGGCCACCGCGTCCGCCGCCCACCGCACGGGCTTCGCCGCGGCGTGCGGCCTGGTCTCCTGGTGTGCTGTCAGCGCTGTCACATAGGAAAGAGCGGTCGGGACCGGCCATCCGTCACCCGGATCCGGGCTGTTTCCCCAACCGTTCCAGGACCACCGCACCGCCACCGCACGACGCTCACAGGGCCCACCCGCGAACGAGGTTTGGGGGAACGGCCCGCAGGACCGGGGCGCGCCCGCGAGCGATGCCGAGGCCCGGCCCCGGGGTCAGCCGCGGCCGCGGGCCCGGCGGGAGACCACCGCGCGGAGCACCCGGCGGCCCTCGACGGACACGTCCAGGGCGCCGCGCAGGCCGTTCGTGCCGTGTTCGGCGAGCAGTTCCAGGACGGCGACCTGGCGCCGCAGCTCGGCGGCGACCAGCGGGGAGGTGTCCTCGGCGCCGCCCGCCCGGCCGGCCTCCAGCGCCTCGGCCGACGGGGTGTCGCCGGGAGCGGGGTCCAGGAGCCGGTGGATGTGCAGGGAGGCCACGGAGCAGGCGTCGGCCCAGTTCCGGACCGCCTCGCCGGTGCGCTCGGCCGGGGCCGCGTCCAGCATGCGGCGGGCGAGCGTCGCCGCCTCGTCCTCACCGGCCCCGTCCGGTCCGAGCGCGCCCCGGGCCTTCTCCAGGCCGACGGCCCACGTGGAGCCGTCGGCGAGACTCGCCCACAGCGGGCGCAGCACCTCGTCGTCACCGCCCAGCAAAGGCACGCACCGATCCAAACAGGCCAGCCCGCTCGCGGCCAGCCCGCGCTCGTCGGCCTGTGCGATCAGTTCCACCAGGCTCATGAAAGCCTCCCTCGCCAGGGCGCCGTCTTTACGGAGCCCGCACTTCCCCTTACTGCGTGCGACGGCGAGAGAGTGTCACAGCAGAGGGTTTTCAGCCAAGAGCCGGGACAAGGATCGGTGGGGCGAGCGCCTTGCGGTGCCGCATCCGGGTCAGCCGCAGCACCAGGAGCAGGGCGAGCGCGGCGGCCGCCAGGTCGGCGGTGTCCACGGCCGTCGACTCGACCGCGGCGGCCCGGAACCGCGCCGCGGTGTGCGCGGAGCCGTGGTCGTGCGCGTGCCGGGCGTCGCACGGCGGAGAACCACTTTCGCGACAGGCCCTCAGCCCAGCCGGTCCGCCAGCGCCTTGAACTGCGTCCAGGTCAGCGCGGGCGCGCCCGGGTCCCACAGTTTCTGCACGGTGGCCCTGAGCGGCATCCGGATCCCCGCGGCGACCTGCGCCTCGGTCTGGGCGTTGGGGAAGTCGGACCAGACCGCGAACACCCCGCCGAGGATCTGCGGGTCGTACCGGGCCGGCACGGGGGTCGTGCCGCGCAGCACCCGGGGGGTCCACTGCTCGTAGATGCGCTGCCCGGTCGGGTAGACGAAGGTCTGCGGCTGCCCGAGGACGTAGTACAGGAACTCGTCGTTGTAGTTGATCACCTTGCGGCCGCTGCTCAGGTACTCCAGCGGCTGCCGGGCGCCGATCTCCTTGCCGGTCCAGTAGGCGACCTGGAGGTCCTTGGCCGGCTGCACGGAGGTGTTCCGGAAGAAACCGTCGTTCCACGCCCGCATGGTGCGGTGGTGGGCGCGCACGGTGGCGGCGCGGTCGTTCAGCCAGCCGGCCGCGAGGTCGGCGACGGTCGCGCCGGAGCCGTACTTCTGCCGGGCGGCCGCGGCGAGCTGCGGGAAGGACGCCTGTGGGTCGGACACCGTCAGCGCCTGGTACTCGTCGCCGCCGAGATGCCACTTGCCGCCGGGGAAGACGCCGGCGTACTCGTTCAGCAGGTCGTCGACGATCTTCGCGGAGCCGGCCTTGGAGATGTCGATCGCGCCCCGTGTCGCGACCCCTCTGGCATTGCGCAGCTGAAGGTCGGGGTGGGCGGCGATGACCGCGCCCAGGTGGCCGGGCGAGTCGATCTCGGGCACGACGGTGATGTGCCGGGTGGCGGCGAGGTCGACGATCCGCTTGACCTGCGCCTTGGTCAGGTGGTCCTTGGAGACGATCTCCGGATGGCTGCTCGACTCGATCCGGAAGGCCTGGTCGTCGGAGAAGTGCAGTCCCAGTTCGTTGAATTTCAGGTCACCCAGCTCGCGCACCCGGTCCTCGATCCAGGACGCGGAGTACGGCTTGCGCGCGATGTCCAGCATGAAGCCGCGCACCGGCTTCGCGGGGGCGTCGCGGACCACGCCCTCCGGGGCGGTGCCGCCGCCGTGGACCTCCTGCTTGAGGGTGCGGGTGCCGTAGAAGACGCCCGCGTCGCCCGGTCCGCTGATGTCGACCCGACCGCCCTTGACGGTCATGGAGTACGACTCCTGGTCGCCCCCGCCGCCCAGCGCCAGCCGCAGGTCGCCGGCGCGTACGTCGTTCTTCGGACCGGCGTACGAAAGGCCCAGCTCCCCGGCTATCAGCCGCCCCTCGTCGGCCAGCCGCGGGTCGCTCACCACCACCCGCTCGCCGTGCCGCGGCTGCCAGCCGGGGCCGCGCGCCGCGGTGTGCGAGCGCACCGCGGGTATGGTGCGCGGCGCCTGGGAGAGCGGGTAGGTCCGGGTGGGCGTGGGACTGCTCGGCGCGGCGGCGCGGCCGGTCGCACCGGTGGTGGCCCCGGCGGGGGCCGGGGAGGTCCGCGCCGCGTCGGCGCCGGGTCTCGCGCCGCCGTCCGCCGAGGCCCACACGCCGACGCCCACGCCGAGCGCGACGGTCCCCGCGAAGGCGGCGGCCACGACCGCCCGCTTCCGCCTCACCTGCTGCGCCGACGCCCGACGCCTGTGCTGGGTCACTCAGCCAACGTACGACCGATCGGCAGGACACCCGTCATCGAGCCGTTCTGAAACTCTCCCGTTCGAGTGAAATTCGGGCATCCGTCGGACACAGAGTGACCACTCTCGATAACGTGGCGACACACCCTTCACGACATCCCCTGCCACACCACATGTGACGCGAGGACCCACGCTGCCTGCGCACCGCCTGCCGTACCTCCCCAAGCCGCTGGACGCCTTCAACGCCGCCCATGCGGACGAGGCCTGCGCTCTGCTCCAGCACTGCCTGCGCAGCCTGCGCTGGGCCCGCCGCATCGCCGACCACCGCCCCTACCCGGACCTGGGCTCCCTGCTGGCGGCGGCGGACGAGGCGGCGTACGACCTGTCGCCGGCCGATCTGGCCGAGGCGCTGGCGGGCGAGGCGCTCCCCGAGCTGCCGGAGGACACCTACTCGGCCGCCCACATGGCCCTGAGCGCGGCGAACGCGGCCTACGAGGCGAAATTCGGGCATACGTTCGTCATCTTCCTGGGGGACGTGCCCCCGGAGGAAAGCCTCGATCACATTCTCGCGGGCATTCGGTCACGATTGACGAACGATCCCGAGGAGGAGCGCGTCATGGCGGCGGAGGAACTGCGCCGCCTCGCGCGCGGGCGGCTGACGGACTTCCTCAGAGGAGCGGGGGTCTGCGCGCCCGCGGGCCCCGCGCGGGGCGTGAGCGGCCCGAACGCGTCCACGCCCGGCACATAGCGGTACAGGCCACCCCAGCAGCCGACAGCGCTAGCCCAACCGCGTGCCACTTTGATCACACAAGTAGGCCCCCCGTAAGCCGCGCCGCGGCACACGGATACGATGCTGGGGGCCGGTGGACCGTACCCGGCCGGGCCCGACCGACAGTGAAGCCGGCGCGGCCCTAGTCCCCGCTCCCGGAGGGTTCTTCCGTGCCGGCTGGAACGCTGTACCGCGGCCGGGAAGGAATGTGGTCCTGGGTGGCTCACCGAGTCACCGGCGTCCTCATCTTCTTCTTCCTGTTCGTTCATGTGCTGGACACCGCTCTCGTGCGTGTCTCCCCCGAGGACTACGACAAGGTCGTAGCCACGTACAAGACGCCGATCGTCGCGCTGCTGGAGTACGGCCTCGTCGCCGCCATCCTCTTCCACGCGCTCAACGGTCTGCGCGTCATCGCCGTCGACTTCTGGTCGAAGGGCCCGCGCTACCAGAAGCAGATGTTCTGGACCGTGATGGGTGTCTGGGTCGTCCTGATGGCCGGCGCGATCTACCCGGTCCTCGGCCACGCCGCCCGTGTCCTCTTTGGGAGCTGACGCCGATGTCCACGACTGAAACCCCCGCGTCCGGAGTCGGCCCCGTCGAGGGCGCGCCCCTCCACTCGGTCGACCGCCCGGCCCCGCTGATCGAGGCGCCGCGCAAGCGCACCAAGAAGTCCCCCAAGTCCACCCGGGGCAACTTCGAGCTGGCCGCGTGGCTGTTCATGCGCCTGTCCGGCATCGTGCTGGTCGTCCTCGTGATCGGCCACCTGCTGATCCAGCTGGTGCTGGACGGCGGTGTCTCCAAGGTCGGCTTCGCCTTCGTGGCGGGCCGCTGGGCCTCCCCCTGGTGGCAGGTCTGGGACCTGCTGATGCTGTGGCTGGCGATGCTGCACGGCGCCAACGGCCTGCGCACGGTCATCAACGACTACGCCGAGCGGCCTGCCTCCCGCATGTGGCTGAAGGCCCTGCTGTACACCGCCACGGTGTGGACCATCCTGCTGGGCACGCTGGTGATCTTCACCTTCGACCCGAACATCCGCTAGGCACGGGGCTGCGAGAATCATGAAGATCCACAAGTACGACACCGTCATCGTCGGCGCCGGTGGCGCCGGTATGCGCGCCGCCATCGAGTCGACGAAGCGCAGCCGCACCGCCGTGCTGACCAAGCTCTACCCCACCCGCTCCCACACGGGCGCAGCGCAGGGCGGCATGGCCGCCGCGCTGGCGAACGTGGAGGAGGACAACTGGGAGTGGCACACCTTCGACACGGTCAAGGGCGGTGACTACCTGGTCGACCAGGACGCCGCCGAGATCCTGGCGAAGGAGGCCATCGACGCCGTCCTCGACCTGGAGAAGATGGGCCTGCCGTTCAACCGGACGCCCGACGGGACGATCGACCAGCGCCGCTTCGGCGGTCACTCCCGCAACCACGGCGAGGCCCCGGTCCGCCGGTCCTGCTACGCCGCGGACCGCACCGGCCACATGATCCTCCAGACGCTGTACCAGAACTGCGTCAAGGAGGGCGTGGAGTTCTTCAACGAGTTCTACGTCCTGGACCAGCTGATCACCGAGGTCGACGGCGTCAAGAAGTCGGCCGGCGTGGTGGCGTACGAGCTGGCCACCGGCGAGATCCACATCTTCCAGGCGAAGGCCGTGATCTACGCCTCCGGCGGCACCGGCAAGTTCTTCAAGGTGACGTCGAACGCGCACACCCTGACCGGCGACGGCCAGGCCGCCGTGTACCGCCGCGGGCTGCCGCTGGAGGACATGGAGTTCTTCCAGTTCCACCCGACCGGCATCTGGCGCATGGGCATCCTGCTGACGGAGGGCGCCCGCGGTGAGGGCGGCATCCTCCGCAACAAGGACGGCGAGCGCTTCATGGAGAAGTACGCGCCGGTCATGAAGGACCTCGCGTCCCGTGACGTCGTCTCCCGCTCCATCTACACGGAGATCCGTGAGGGCCGCGGCTGCGGTCCCGAGGGCGACCACGTCTACCTGGACCTCACGCACCTCCCGCCGGAGCAGCTCGACGCCAAGCTCCCGGACATCACGGAGTTCGCGCGCACCTACCTCGGCATCGAGCCCTACACGGACCCGATCCCGATCCAGCCGACCGCGCACTACGCCATGGGCGGCATCCCGACCAACGTCGAGGGTGAGGTCCTGGCGGACAACACCACCGTCGTCCCGGGTCTGTACGCGGCCGGCGAGGTCGCCTGTGTCTCCGTGCACGGCGCCAACCGCCTCGGCACCAACTCGCTGCTGGACATCAACGTCTTCGGCCGCCGTGCGGGCATCGCCGCCGCCGAGTACTCCCACAAGGCCGACTTCGTCGAGCTGCCGGAGAACCCGGAGGCGCTCGTCGTCGAGCAGATCGAGCGGCTGCGCACCTCCACCGGCAACGAGCGGGTCGCCACGATCCGCCGTGAGCTGCAGGAGACCATGGACGCCAACGTCATGGTCTTCCGCACCGAGCAGACGATCAAGACGGCCGTCGAGAAGATCGCCGAGCTGCGCGAGCGCTACCGGAACGTGGCGATCCAGGACAAGGGCAAGCGGTTCAACACGGACCTCCTGGAGGCGATCGAGCTGGGCAACCTGCTCGATCTGGCGGAGGTCATGGCGGTGTCGGCCCTGGCCCGCAAGGAGTCCCGCGGCGGTCACTACCGCGAGGACTACCCGAACCGCGACGACGTCAACTTCATGCGCCACACCATGGCGTACCGCGAGGTCGGCGCCGACGGCTCGGAATCCATCCGTCTCGACTACAAGCCGGTCGTCCAGACCCGCTACCAGCCGATGGAGCGTAAGTACTGATGGCTACCCCAGTTCTGGACAAGGCGGACGCGGCCGGCCAGCCCGAGCCCGGCTTCGCCGACTCCCCCTACATCACCGTCACCTTCCGGGTCCGCCGGTTCAACCCCGAGGTCTCCGCCGAGGCGACCTGGGAAGACTTCCAGCTGGAGATCGACCCGAAGGAGCGCGTCCTCGACGGCCTCCACAAGATCAAGTGGGACGTCGACGGCACCCTCACCTTCCGCCGCTCGTGCGCGCACGGCATCTGCGGCTCGGACGCGATGCGGATCAACGGCAAGAACCGTCTTGCCTGCAAGACGCTGATCAAGGACATCAACCCCGAGAAGCCGATCACGGTCGAGCCCATCAAGGGCCTGACGGTCCTGAAGGACCTGATCGTGGACATGGAGCCGTTCTTCCAGGCGTACCGGGACGTCATGCCGTTCCTGGTCACCAAGGAGACGAACGAGCCCACCCGCGAGCGGCTGCAGTCCGCCGAGGACCGCGAGCGCTTCGACGACACCACCAAGTGCATCCTGTGCGCCGCGTGCACGTCGTCCTGCCCGGTGTTCTGGAACGACGGCCAGTACTTCGGTCCGGCCGCGATCGTGAACGCCCACCGCTTCATCTTCGACAGCCGTGACGAGGCGGGCGAGCAGCGCCTGGAGATCCTCAACGACCGCGACGGCGTGTGGCGCTGCCGCACGACCTTCAACTGCACGGACGCCTGCCCGCGCGGTATCGAGGTCACCAAGGCGATCCAGGAAGTGAAGCGCGCGCTGATCACGCGTCGCTACTGATCCCTCGCGCCGCCGCTTCGCGGAGCGCCTTCAGGAGCCCCACCGGACCCGTTCCGGTGGGGCTCCTCGCATAGGGGTGAGTTTCCCCCTTAATGTGACGACATGTCAGACGAAGAGTCGTACGAGCTGCTCGGGTTCGACAATGTGCTGCTGCCCGTCGGGGACCTCGCGGAGGCCATCGGGTTCTACGAGCGGGCCGGGTTCAGCGTCGGGTTCCGGTTCGACGAGGGCGGGATCGCCCAGCTGAAGGTGGGCGGCGAGACGCCCGGGATCCTGCTGCGGGTCGAGGACGGGCTGGGGCACCGGCCGCCGCCGTGGCCCCCCGCGCGCCTGTGGCTGGAGGTGCCGGACGCGCGGGCGGCCGCGCGGGAGCTGGCCGCCGCCGGGATCGCCCCGCTGGACGAAGTGCTCTCCGGGGCCACCGGCTGGACGGTCGAGATCGCCGATCCCTGGGGCAACGTCCTCGGGTTCACGGACTACAGCAAGCGCCCCGCGCTGGGCCGCCGGAGCTGAGACGCGGGTCACGCGGGCCTCCACACCTTTGAGTTGAACATGTTCAAAAGCAGGTCTACAGTCATCCCTGTCAGCGTTTTGAACGCGTTCAAGAAGGGGTGGGGCATGGACCGCACCGTCATCGCCTACGTGATCTACCTGGCCGTCAGCATCGCGCTGACCGTCTGGGTGGCCCGCACGCTCAGCCGCAACGGCCGGATCTTCCTGGCCGACGTACTGCGCGGTGATGAGAAGCTCGCCGACGCCGTCAACCACCTGCTGGTGGTCGGCTTCTATCTCGTCAACCTCGGCTTCGTCGCGCTGTACCTGCACGGCAGTGGGGACATCGACGACACCCGCGGCATCTTCGAGGCCCTGTCGGCCAAGCTCGGGGTGGTGCTGCTGGTGCTCGGCGCGATGCACCTGGGCAACGTGTACGTGCTCAACAAGATCCGGCGCCGCGGGATCCTGGAGCGCGAGCAGCGGCCCCCGGTCGGCCCGCAGGGCTGGCTCCCGCCGACGGCCGGGGCGTGAGCGCCGTGACCGTCGCGCAGGACCGGGGCGCCGCCGGCGCCCCGGTCCTCGGGCTCACCGTCCTGTACGACGCCGAGTGCGGCCTCTGCACCCACCTGCGGGACTGGCTCGTGCGGCAGTCGCAGCTCGTGCCGCTGGAACTGGTGCCGGCCGGGTCGGCCGAGGCCCGCCGGCGCTTCCCGGGGCTCGACCCGGCGGCCACCCTCGACGAGGTCACCGTGATCGGCGACGCCGGACAGGTCTACCAGGGCTCCCGCGCCTGGATCGTCGTCCTGTGGGCGCTGCGCGAACACCGCCCGCTCGCCCACCGGCTGAGCACCCCGGCCGGGGCCCGGCTGGCCCGCGGGGCCCTGCTGGCGGCGGCGAAGTGGCGGGGCGCGCAGTGGGGCGGGAAGTCCTACCGGCGGACCGACGGATGGTCGTACGACCGGCACAGGGGCTGGACCCACAACCCGCCGACCTGTGACGGCGGCGCCTGCCCCACTGGTTAGGCTCCTGTCGTGCCCGCGAAGAACGAAGGCCCCGCAGCGGCCGGCCCCCAGACGAAGTCCGAGCAGACCCGCGCGCTGATCCTGGAGACCGCGATGCGGCTCTTCCAGGAGCGCGGCTACGACAAGACGACCATGCGGGCCATCGCCAAGGAGGCCGGCGTCTCCGTCGGCAACGCCTACTACTACTTCGCGGGCAAGGAGCACCTGATCCAGGGCTTCTACGACCGGATCGCCGCCGAGCACCAGGTGGCGGTCCGGGAGGTCCTGGACCGGGAGACCGATCTGGAGGCGCGGCTCGCGGGCGTGCTGACCGCGTGGCTGGAGATCGCCGAGCCGTACCACGAGTTCGCGGTCCAGTTCTTCAAGAACGCCGCCGACCCCGACAGCCCGCTCAGCCCGTTCTCCCCGGAGAGCGAGCACGCGCGGGAGCAGGCCCTCAGCGTCCACCGGGAACTGCTCGCCGGGTCGAAGTCCAAGGTGGCGCCCGAACTGCGGGACGTGCTGCCGGAGCTGATGTGGCTGTCCCAGATGGGCCTCGTGCTGTACTGGATCTTCGACCGGACCGAGGGCCGCGAGCGCAGCTACCGGCTGGCGCGCCGGGGGGCGCGGCTGACCGCGCGCGGGGTGGCCCTGGCCCGGTTCCGGGTGCTGCGCCCCCTGGTGCTCGAAGTCCACGAGCTGTTCACGGACTTCCTGCCGGGCATGACGAGGGCGCTGCCGGACCCGGCGGCCGGGGCCGGGCGGAAGGACGCGGGCGAGGGCTGAGCCCTCACCCGCGGCGCGTCAGATCCACTGCAGGCTCCACAGGCGGAACACGCCCGTGCCGTCCGAGAGGTACTGGCCGCCGCCCACGTCCTCGGTGCTGACCACGTACTCCTTGCGCTGCCACAGCGGGATCAGCGGCACGTCGGAGGCCACGTCCGCCTGGATGTCCCGGAAGTCGCTCGCCGCCCGCGCGCGGTCGGGGAACTGCCGGCTGTCCTGGATGAGGTGGTCGACGGCCTTGCTGCTGTACCCGGTGCTCATGGTGGAGCCGGTCCCGACGAGCGGGGAGCCGAAGGTGTCCGCGTCGGGGTAGTCGGCCACCCAGCCCACGGCCCACGCGTCCATCTTCCCGGCGGTCCAGCGCTTCTGGAAGTCGGTCCACTCGTAGCCCTTGACGTCCACCTTGAACAGGCCGCTCGCCTCCAGCTGCCGCTTCAGCTCCGCGGCCTCCTCCGCGCCGGCGCCCCGGTTGCGGCCGTAGCCGAAGGTGAAGCGCACCGGCAGGCTCACCCCGGCCTGGAGCAGCAGCTCCCGCGCCTTCTTGGCGTTCTGCGTCGGGTAGGTGTCGAAGAACGACGTGGTGTGGCCGGTGATGCCGGTCGGGATCAGCGAGTACAGCGGGTCGACCGTGCCCTTGTACACCTTCACGGCCAGCTGCTCACGGTCGACCAGCCAGGCCATGGCCCGGCGCACGCGCACGTCCTTCAGCGGCGAGTCCGCCCGGGTGTTGAGGTACAGGTTGCGGGTCTCGGAGCTGTCCGACACCGTCACGCGCTGCTTGGGATCGCTCGGGTTCAGCTCGGAGAGCATGTCCGGCGGCAGCGTCCGGGTGGCGACGTCGACCTGCTTGGCCGCCCAGGCGCTGCTGAGTTTCTGTGAGTCGGCGTAGTAGCGCAGCTCGATCGGCCGGCCGGTCCCGCTCAGGTAGCCCTTGTAGCTCGTGTACGGCGCGAGGTCGGCCTTCTTGTTCACCGTGTAGGCGGTCAGCGTGTACGGTCCGGTGCCGTCCACGCCGATGCCGGTGCGCAGCGAACGGGCCGGGTACGCCTCCTTGTCGACGATGGAGCCGGCGCCGGTGGCCACCTTCAGCGGGAAGGTGGCGTCCGGCGAGCGCAGGTGGAAGGTGACGGTCGTCGCGTCGTCGGCGGTCACCGAACCGAGGGTGGAGAAGAGGGACGCCGGACCGACGTCCGAGTTGATCTTCTTCACCCGCTCGAAGGAGTACTTCACGTCCTCGGCGGTCATCCTGCGCCCGCTCGGGAAGGTGATGTCGTCGCGCAGCCGGCACTGGTACGTCTTGAGCCCGCCGCCCTGGAAGACGCAGCTCTTCGCCGCGTCCGGGACCGGTTCGACACCGCCCGGCTCGAAGGTCAGCAGCGTCTGGAACACGTTGCTGAACAGAGCCCAGGAACCGGCGTCGTAGGCGCCGGCCGGGTCCAGTGACGTGACCGCGTCCGTCGTGCCGACGGTGATGGTCTTGTTCCTGTCATCCTGCGACGGCAACAGCTGCCAGCCGCCGATACCCACGACGGCCAGTACCAGCAGTGTCACGAGAATGCGCATGCGAACAGATCGCATGGTGGCGCCCTCCCCAGGCCGGCCAAGGCCCTACCCCTGGCCCAGCACAAAAAATGGCCACTCCCCATAGTGGCGCGGCTCACCTAATCACATGTGTTTCACGTGGGGGAAGAGCAATCCGTCGGTATGTGAAAGAACTTGCCGAGGCGTTGTTTGATCCGGGTTTCACAGCCTCTGCACAGCCTCTCAGGCGTGCGTCGAGGCCAGCTCCACGACCGTGACGTCCGAGGGCGCCCCCACCCGCGTGGGCGGCCCCCAGGCC
>NZ_JAJSZC010000120.1:0-35239 GCF_036815105.1 Streptomyces sp. IBSBF 3136 | reverse complement strand
GGGGGGGGGCGGGGGGGGCGCCCCCCCCCCCCCCCCCCCCCCCCCCCCCCCCCCCCCCCCCCCACGGGCGCGCCGCAGGGGCGGTGCGCCACCGGGCATCCCGGGCGCCGACGTGGGTAGGGAACGGCGGCATGGGATGTCCGTGCGGGGGCCCCGGACGCGGGGGACCGGCGCTGCGGGAGTGCTTGCGTGCGCATGGGCGGTCCGTCGGCTTTCTCGGGGCGGTGTGCGAGCGGTGGGTCCGCCCGGAACGCTCCCGGAGTGGGCCGGGTGCGATCCGTGAGCAGTATTTATATATGCCGTCGGGTTTGCAAGACGTATGAAAACATTCATGCGGGATTTGCGCCGAATGATCCCCGTGGGCCGAATGTCCCCGGCCGGAGCCGTCCCTGGCCAGAAGATCTTCGGCGGGGCACGCCGACGACCAGAGGATCAGTCCCGGACCAGCCCCCGGATCAGTCCCTGAGGAAGAAGTGCTGCTGGTCAGCCACCTGTTCGTACTTCTCCAGCCGCGCCTGCGTGCGCTCCGGATCGGCGTCGGTCATGGCCTGCAGCAGCGCCGCCGCCAGCAGTCCGGGCGCCGCGTAGGAGTCGAAGACCAGCCGGGAACCGGGCCCGGTGGTGAAGGTGACGTCGGCCTCGTCGGCCAGCGGCCCGAGCGCCAGATCGGTGATCAGGGCGACCTTCAGCCCGGCCTCGCGCGCGACCCGCAGCGCGGTCAGCGTCTCCTGGGCGTGCCGGGGCATGGCGAAGGCCAGCACCCAGGTGCCGCCGGCCTCGCGCGACTGCAGCAGCGCGTCGTAGGCCACGCTGCCGCCGCGCGTGACCAGCCGAACGTCGGGGTGGATGCGGCGGGCCGCGTACCCGAAGTACTCGGCCAGCGACACCGAGATGCGCAGGCCCAGCACGGTCAGCGGGGTGGAGCGGGACAGGGCTTGGCCGACGCGGATCACCCGGTCGGGATCGGCGAAGTCCCGGCGCAGGTTCTCCAGGTTCTGGATCTCGGCGTCGACGGCTGCCTGGAGCTCGTTGGCGATGTCCTCCTCGCCGCCTCCGCCGGCCAGCGTGCTCAGCGCGATCGACTGGAGCTTCTCCCGCAGCGCCGGATAGCCGCTGAACCCGACGGCGGCGGCGAAGCGGGTGACGGAGGGCTGGCTGACGCCGACCCGGTCCGCCAGCTCGGTGATCGACAGGAACGCCGCCTCGGTGATGTGCTCGATCAGGTACTGGGCGACACGGCGCTGTCCCGGGGACAGCCGAGGGCCGTCGAAGAGTTCTCTGAGCTGGGAGGTCGGTGCGGCCTCGGCCTCCGGCGCGATCTTGCCCGAGGTGATCGCTGACGCCTGGGCGCGTGCCTGCTGCGGCGAGGGCACCGGCCCGCCTCCTTTGTCTCCCACGAACACTCAACATAGCCCACCGAGCCTGGTCAGCAGGGGGTTGACGGCCCGACAGCCTCACCGGCGGTACACGGTGATCGAGTGTCCCACCTCGTCGACCGGGCGGCTGGTGCGGATCAGTTCGGCCAGCCGGCCGCGCGCCTTGGCGGCCGCCGAGTCCGACACGACCAGCAGCCCGTGCACCCGGTCCGCCGGCACCCGGCGCGGATCGGAGGCGTGGATGCCGTAGTACGACGGCACCCCGCTGCCCTTGTACACCAGCCACACCCGCCGGCCGGGGTACCGCTGCCGCAGCCGGTCGGCGAGCCGGCCCAGGTCCTGCCCCCAGTCCACGTTGGAGTCGTGCAGCAGTCGGTGGGTGCGCTCGGGGCCGCCGAACGCCTCGTTCGCGTACGGCAGGTAGTACGGGAAGGTACGCAGCGAACTCACCGCCACGAACAGCACCAGCAGCCCCGTGAGCGGCCGCGCCCAGCGCCGCCGTCGCCCGAGCACACCGGCCGCCGCCACCGCGAGGAACACCGGCACGAACAGCGCGTACCGGGTCCCGAAGTCCCGCGCGCCCGTCATCGCCGCCGCCAGCAGCACCGCCGGCGGCACCAGCAGGTACGGCGCGGCGGGCCGCAGCCGGCGCACGGCCACGACGGCGACCGCGCCGGCCGCGCCCAGGGCCAGCGACCCGAGCGGTGTCTTCACCAGCAGCGCGGCCGGCAGGTAGTACCAGAGCGCCCCCGTGTACAGGTGCCCGAACAGATAGCCCTGCCAGGGGTAGCCCTCGAGACCGAACTGCACCCGCATCCCGGCCCGGTACGCCGGTGGCAGCGGCAGCAGGCCGGTCAGCCGCCCGCGCAGCCCGTGCACGGCCGGCACCGGCTCCACGGGCGTGAACCGCAGCAGGGGGTCGACCGCGAGGTACGCGAGCCACACCACGGCGACGGCCACCAGCGCCACGGCCGCCGCTCCCGCCGCCCCCAGCAGCACCTTCCGGCGCCGGTCGACCCCGGGACGGGAACCCCACACCGACACCACGGCCAGAAGCATCAGCGCGGGGACCGCCGGCAGCGCGCTCATCTTCGTCGCGACGGCCGCGCCCAGGGCCGCCCCGGCGAGCGGCAGGTACAGCCGGGGCCGGCGCCGCGCCCGCCACACCAGCCACACCGACGTCAGCACGAACCCGGTCACCGGCATGTCCAGCGTGGCCAGCGAGCCGTGGGCGATCACATCGGGGGAGAAGGCGTAGAGCGCGAGCGCCACCAGGCCGCCCGCCGGGCCCGTCACGTCCCGCGCGAACGCGAACACGACAAGCCCGAACAGCAGGGTCAGCGTGATCACCGGAAGCCGCGCCCACAGCATCAGCCGCCAGGGGTCGTTGCCCGACTCGTACAGCAGATGCCGCCCGACCTCGCCCTGGGTGCCGGTGTACGACGGGTCGTAGCGCGGGTCGGCCACTGCCACGCCGGCCGCGATCACCAGCTTGCCGAGCGGCGGGTGCTCGGGGTTGTAGCGCAGCCGGTGCTCGCGCAGGTAGTCGGTGGCCGTGGCCACGTACACGGGTTCGTCGATGGTGGGCGTCTGCCGCACGGCCGTGGTGACCATCGCGGCCGCCATCTGGCCCAGCAGCAGCACCACCAGCAGCGCCACGAGCCACGGCCGCCGGCGGCGCAGCCCGGCGCGCAGGCGTTCGCGGACCGTGCGCCGCACCGGGCCGTCGTCGAGGGACGGGCCGGCTTCGAGGACCCCGGCCGTCTGCTGCGCGTGCGCCATCATCCGCCCCGCCGTGACACCGGGCGAGCGGTGGCGGGCGCGAACCGGGGCCGGGTCATGGCCCCACTGTCGCACCGCTCCCGCCGCCGGAGGCGTCACCGCTCCACAAGTCGTACCGGCGGACCTTCCACCGTGCCCTCGGGTACGGGCGGCGGCCCGCCGGAGTTCACCGCGACCCGGCCGGATCGTCCGCGCGGTCCGTCCCGCGGGTGGCCCGGCCGCTCACGCCGGACCCGGCAAGGAGGGCAGCGCGCCGGGCGGCACGACCAGATCCGCCCGGTCCCGCGTCGCCGCGATCAGGTCCGCGTTGCGCTGGTCCGTGCCCAGCACCCAGGCCGTCGCCGCCTCGTGGTCCTTGCCGAACCGCTCGTGCCGGGCGACGAGTCGGCGCACGCGTTCCTCTTCGTCGACCTCGCAGAACCACACCTCGTCCAGGCACGCCCGCACCCGCGTCCACGAACCCCGTTCCCGGAGCAGGTAGTTGCCCTCGGTGACCACCAGCCGGGCGGCCGGCGGCACCGGGATCGCGCCCGCGAGCGGCTGCTCAAGCACCCGTTCGAACCCGGGCGCGTACACCACCTCGCCGGCCTCCTCGCCGGTCTCCTCGCGCAGCCGGCGCAGCAGGGCCGCGTACCCCGCGGCGTCGAACGTGTCCGGCGCGCCCTTGCGGTCCCGGCGGCCCAGCCGGTCGAGTTCGGCGTCGGCCAGGTGGAAGCCGTCCATGGGCACGTGCGCCACCCAGGGCGGGCCGTCCCCGTTCAGCGCGCACACCAGCCGTTCGGCCAGGGTCGTCTTGCCCGCGCCCGGGCCGCCCGCGATCCCGAGGATCGCGCGCCGGCCGCCCGCGGCGAGAGCACGGGCGCGCAGCAGGAGGTCGTCGAAGGTCAGTGGCACACCGCCGAGTGTGCCACCGGCGGTCCGTGATGTGAGAACCCGGTGTGAAGGTGCGAAAGTATCTCCCATGTGGCGTGCGCCACCGGCTGGAAGGCGCGCGGTGGGGAACAGTGCTCGGTATGACTCAGCTCGGTCTGCCCGACACCATCCAGGCCTGTCTCTTCGACCTCGACGGAGTCGTCACCCGGACGGCCGTCGTGCACGCGGCCGCGTGGAAGGAAACGTTCGACGCGTTCCTGCGCGAGCACGAGGGGCCCGGGGCGCGTCCGTTCGACGACGCCGACTACGACGAGTACGTCGACGGACGCCCGCGCGCCGACGGGGTCCGCTCCTTCCTCGCCTCGCGCGGCATCGAGTTGCCCGAGGGCGACCCCGGCGACCCACCGGACGCCCGCACCGTGCACGGCCTCGGCAACCGCAAGAACGACCTGTTGCTGGAGCGCATCCGCACCGGGGGCGTCGACGCCTACGAGGGCACCCTGCGCTATCTGGAGGCCGTGCGCGCGCGGGGACTCGCCACCGCCATCGTCTCCTCCAGCGCCAACTGCCGTGACGTGCTGCGTGCCGTGGGCGCCGAGCACTTCTTCGACGTACGGATCGACGGCGCGGTCGCGGCGGAGCGGCACCTGCCGGGCAAACCGCACCCCGACACCTTCCTGGCCGCCGCCCGCGACCTGGGCGTCGAGCCGGAGCGGGCCGCCGTCTTCGAGGATGCGCTGGCCGGCATGGACGCGGGCCGCTCGGGCGGCTTCGGATACGTCGTCGGCGTCGACCGCGTAGGGCAGAGCGACGCGCTGTACGCGCACGGCGCGAGCGTCGTCGTCAAGGACCTGGCCGAGCTGGGAGGCGGGCAGTGATCACCCACCGGTCGTACACGGTCGAGCCGTGGGCCGTGCGCGAGACGGACCTGAACCTCGACGTCCTCGCCCAGAGCGAGTCGGTGTTCGCGCTCTCCAACGGTCACGTCGGCTGGCGCGGCAACCTCGACGAGGGCGAGCCGCACGGCCTGCCGGGCAGCTACCTCAACGGGGTGCACGAGGTGCACCCGCTGCCGTACGCGGAGGCCGGCTACGGCTATCCCGAGTCCGGGCAGACCGTCATCAACGTCACCAACGGCAAGGTGCTGCGGCTGCTGGTGGACGACGAGCCGTTCGACCTGCGCTACGGCCGGCTCGTCGCCCACGAGCGGGTGCTGGACCTGCGCCGCGGGGTGCTGGAGCGCACCTGCGAGTGGACCTCCCCGGCCGGCTCCACCGTACGGGTGCGCTCGACCCGGCTGGTGTCGCTGGCCCAGCGGTCGGTGGCCGCGGTGGCGTACGAGGTCGAGGCCGTCGGCAGCCGCAGCCGGGTGGTGATCCAGTCGGAGCTGGTCGCCAACGAGCAACTGCCCGGCGCGAACGGCGACCCCCGCGCGGCGATGGCCCTGCAGTCACCGCTGGAGCCGGAGGACGACTTCGCCTCCGGCGGCCGGCTGCGGCTGGTGCACCGTACCCGGCGCAGTGGACTGCGGGTCGGGGTCGCCGCCGACCACGTGGTCACCGGCCCGGACCGCACCACGACGCGCAGCGAGAGCGGCACCGACGTCGCCCGCCTCACCGTCACCTCGGTGCTGGAGCCGGGGCAGACGCTGCGGGTGGAGAAGCTGGTCGCCCACGGCTGGTCCGGGACCCGCTCGCTGCCGGCCATGGCCGACCAGGTCGACGCGGCCCTCGCGGCCGCCGCGCACGACGGCTGGCCGGGACTGCTGGAGGAACAGCGCGCCTACCTGGAGGACTTCTGGGCCCGCGCCGACGTCGAGGTGGACGGTGACGAGGAGATCCAGCAGGCCGTACGCTTCGCCCTCTTCCACGTCCTGCAGGCCGGCGCCCGCGCCGAGCAGCGGGCGATACCGGCGAAGGGGCTGACCGGCTCCGGGTACGACGGGCACGCGTTCTGGGACACCGAGATGTTCGTGCTGCCGGTGCTCACCCACACCGCCCCGCAGGCGGTCGCCGAGGCACTGCGCTGGCGGCACAACACCCTGGACGAGGCCCGCGAACGCGCGGCCCAACTCGGCCTGGCGGGGGCCGCTTTCCCCTGGCGCACCATCCAGGGCGCCGAGGGCTCGGCCTACTGGCCGGCCGGCACCGCGGCCTTCCACGTGAACGCCGACATAGCCGACGCGGTCGTCCGCTACGTCGAGGCCACGGCCGACACCGCGTTCGAGCGGGAGGTCGGCGTGGAACTCCTGGTGGAGACGGCCCGGCTGTGGCGTTCGCTCGGCCACCACGACCACCACGGCGTCTTCCACATCGACGGCGTGACCGGACCCGACGAGTACAGCGCGGTCGCCGACGACAACACCTACACCAACCTGATGGCCCGCCAGAACCTGCTCGCCGCGGCCGACGCCGTCGAGCGGTACCCACGGGAGGCGGAGCGCCTGGGCGTGGACGAGGAGGAGAGCGCCGCCTGGCGGGACGCCGCCGGGGCCGTGCACATCCCGTTCAACCGGGAACTCGGCGTGCACGAGCAGCACGCCGGCTTCACCCGCTACCAGCGCTGGGACTTCGCGAACACCCGCCCGGACCAGTACCCGCTGCTGCTGAACTTCCCCTACTTCGACCTCTACCGCAAACAGGTCGTCAAACAGGCCGACCTGGTCCTGGCGATGTACACCTGCTCCGCCTTCTTCGACGAGCAGCAGGTGGCCCGCAACTTCGCCTACTACGAGCCGCTGACCGTGCGCGACTCCTCGCTGTCCGCCTGCTGCCAGGCGGTCGTCGCCGCGCAGGCCGGACACCTGCGGCTCGCCTTCGACTACACCGCCGAAGCGGCCCTGATGGATCTTCAGGACCTGGAGCACAACACCCGCGACGGACTGCACATCGCCTCTCTCGCCGGGACCTGGATGGCCCTGGTCGCCGGCTTCGGGGGACTCCGCCACGACGGCACGGGGCTGCGCTTCGCGCCCCGGCTCCCGGAACGGCTGCGCCGCCTGGCCTTCAACCTCGAACACCGCGGCCGCCGCCTCAGGGTGGAGATCGGCGCAGACAAGACGACCTACACGCTTCTCGACGGACCGCCGCTCACCGTGCACCACCACGGGGAGCCGCTGCGGGTCAGCACCGACGAGCCGGCCGTCCGCTCGGTGCCGCCGGTGGCATACCGGCCGGCCCCGGAGCAGCCGCCGCACCGGGCGCCGAACGGCGGCGGCTGAGGTCAGACCAGAGCGCGGGAGAGCAGACCGAGCAGGTCGCCCGTCGCGTCGGCGGCGAGCAGCGCCGGGAGCGCGCCCAGCGCCAGGACGGCCGCGGCGGCCGGCCACAGGCGCGGCGGCGGGCTCGTCTGGAGCGCCGCGATACGGCGGGTGACGGCCCGGTCGGCGAAGTGCAGCGGGCACTCCGCGCGGGCCCGGCCCGCGGTCAGCGCGGCCCGGGCCAGCGCGCGTGCGGTGGTCCGCCGGTCACCGACCGCGGCCGCCGCCTGCTCGTCGGCCCAGCGCTCCACCAGGAAGGCCACGGCGGACCTGACCGGTGTGAGCAGCGGGTTGGCCGCCGCCGCGAGCGTGGCCGCCGTCACCAGAGTGCCGTGCCGATGGGTCAGGTGCGCGCGCTCGTGGGCCAGCAGCACCCGCCGCTCGGACGGCTCCAGCGCGCTCAGCATGGCGGACGTGACCAGGATGCGCCCCGGCCGGCCCGGGATCGCCAACGCGCGCGGCACCTCGGAGGCGGCGACGATCAGCTCCGTGTCGGCGGGCCGCCCGGCGCACAGCCTGCGCAGCGCCCGCCGGGTGTGCCGCTCGGCGCGCACCGCCCGGTACACCCGCCACCCGACCACGGCCAGCGCCACGCCGGCGGCGACCCCGATCACCTCCGGCACCGGGTCGACCAGCGGACGCCCGTCCTCCCGCGCCTCGCGCACCACCGGCGGCGCGTCGCCGAGCAGCGCGGCCGTCAGCAGCACCAGGGACCAGGTCGTGGCCGCCGCCGTGAGCACCGCGGCGGACGTGAGCACGCGCGCCGCGACAGCGGGGGCGACCCGGCCGCAGACGACCGGCGCGACGACGGACAGCAGCAGCGACAGCAGCAGCGGGGTGTAGACGTCGTACCTCATGCGCCGCCCCCGGCGAGCAGCTCGCGGAGCGCGTGCTCCTCCTCGGGGCTGAGACCCGTCACGAACTGCTGGAGCGCTGCGATCGGGTCGGGGCCCCGGTCCAGGGCCTCGTGCATCGCCGCCGCGGTCAGCTCCGCCGCGTTCTTCGCCGGGCGGTACGCGCCGCGCCGCCCGTCGGCGTCCCGGAGCACCAGCCCCTTGTCGTACAGGCGTTTGAGAATGGTGTGCACGGTGTTGTAGGCGAGTGCGCCGTCGATCTCGCCCTGGATCTCGGCCGGGGTCAACGGCCGCTCGGTGGCCCAGAGGGCGGCGAGCACCTCGCTCTCCAGCGCCCCGGCGCTGCGCCGCTCCGCCCTGCCGCGGGACCCTGTACCACCCATGCTCCAACCTTACAGCGCGTAGGGCCGTGGGTACCGTTGGGCCTGTCGGCCCCGCACCGGCCCCTGATCCGCGTTAGTTTGACCGTGTTTCCCCCGACTGCCGTGCTCAGCACTACAGCTTGTAGGGTGGCCGTCGCAAGCTGTAGGACAAAGGGGTGATGATGGCCGGCAGCGCACACAGCACGGTCGGGACGGCACGGCGCGAGCGCATGCGCCGCACGACCACCGGCACGGGGCGGAGGGGCGGCCCGCTGCCGCTCGCGGCCGTCGCGGCCGCCTTCACCCTCTCCCAGCTGCTCCTGGTCGGCACCGGCATGGGCCTCGGCTGGGACGAGACGGTGTACGTCAGCCAGGTCAGCGGCCACATCCCCACGGCCTTCTTCAGCGCGCCCCGCGCCCGCGGCATCTCCCTGCTGGTCGCGCCCATCGCCGCATGGTCCACCTCCACGGCCCTGCTCCGCGCCTACCTCGCCGTCCTCTCCGGCCTAGCCCTCTTCCTGGCCCTGCGCGCCTGGCGGGGCCTGCTCCCGGTCCGTGTGCTCGCCGTGGCCGGCGCCCTGTTCGCCTCCCTGTGGGTCACCCTCTTCTACGGCCCCCAGGCCATGCCCAACTACTGGGTGGCCGTGGGCGGCCTGACCGCCGTGGCGTGCTTCCTGCGCGCGCGGACCGGCCGCACCGACCGGGCGGCGCTGTGGGGCCTGGCCGCGAGCGCGGCGCTGATGGCCTGGATGCGGCCCGTGGACGCCGTCTGGGTCACGCTTCCGCTCCTCGGTCTCGGCCTCTGGCGCCGTCACTGGCGCCCCCTGTTCGTCCTGCTCGCCGGGCTCGCCGCCGGAGCGGCCGAATGGGTGATCGAGGCGTACGTCGACTACGGCGGCCTCGCCAGCCGCCTGTCCGCCGGCTCGGCGATCCAGGGCGGACTCGGCTTCCACCTGGCCGTCGTCGACCAGCTGCGCAGCCTCGGTGGTCGCGCGCTGTGCCGGCCGTGCACCGGCGCCCTGCCCCACCCGATGATCACCGGCTGGTGGTTCGCGCTGCCCGTGTTCGCCGCGCTCGGCCTGGTGGTCGCCGTCCGGGCCCGGCGCACGGCGCCCACCCTGCTGGCGCTCGGCTGCGCCGCGACGGCCGCCTTCCCCTACCTGTTCATGATCGGTTACGCGGCGCCCCGCTTCCTGCTCCCCGCCTACGCCCTGCTGGCCATCCCCGTGGCCGGCGCGCTCGTCCACCTGGTCACCGTGCCCACCCGGGTGCCGCGCCGGGTGGTCGTGGCCCTGGTGGCGCTCGGACTCGCCGGCCACCTCGCCGTCCAGCTCTCCGTCCTGCACCGCACCGCCACCCGCACCACCGCCGCCCACCGCGAGTGGACCCGCACCGCCGCCGCCCTGCACGCCATCGGGGTACGGCAGCCCTGTCTGGTCACCGGGCATGAGGCCATCCCGGTGGCGTTCTACGCGGGCTGTTCCTCGGCGGCCACCTCCGGGCACAACGCCAACAGCACGGCACAGGAAATCGCCCGCACCGCGCGGCACATCCCGGTGGCCACGCTGGTGCCCGCGGGCTCCCGGCCACCCGGGTACGCCCGGCACTGGCCGTCCGTGCCGCTCGACGGGCTGCGCCTCTACTACGCCGTACCGGAGGCCGGTTCATGACCTGGAGCCGAGGCAGAGGCGGGGGAGGCGGCGGATGAGCCGGCAGGCCGTACAGGAAGCCACCCCCGACGTCCGCGCACCGGCTCCCCCCGCACCACCGGGCGGTCCCGCCGCCCGCCGCCGGGCCTACTGGCCCACCCTGGCCTGCCTCGCCGTCCTGCTGTGCGCGGCCTACCTCGCCCGGCGGCACTGGCCGACCGTGGAGCACGGGGCGCTGCGGCTGGCCGTCGCCGACCCCGGCTGGCTGCTGGTCGGCGCGGCGGCGGCCGTCTGCACCTGGGGCGCCGCGGCGCTCGCCCAGCAGGGGGCGGTGCCCCGGCGGCTGCCCGGCGCCCGGCTGGTCGCGGCGCAGTTCGCCGCCTGCGCCGCCAACCACCTGGTCCCCGCCGGGCTCGGCGCCGGCGCGGTGAACCTGCGCTTCCTGATGCGCTGCGGGCTCTCCGCGGGCCGCTCGGCCGGCGCGCTCGCCGTGAAGGCCACCGCCGGCGCCACCGTGCGCCTCGTCCTGATCGCCGTGCTCGCCCCGCTCCGCCCGGGCCTGCTGCGCGTCCCGCACGTCTCGCCCGGCGTGCTTGCCGCCGTCCTCGGCGCCGCCGCCCTGCTCGCCGCCGTGCTGGCCGGCCCACTGCGCCCGCGCTGCCGCCAGGCGCTGGCGAGCGTGCTGCCCGAGATCCGTGCCGTGCACGCCTGCCCGGCCCGCGCGGCGGCCCTGTGGGGCGGTTCGCTCGCGTTCACCGTCCTGCACTGTCTGGTCCTGCTCTCCGTCGGCCAGGCCGTCGGGCTGCCCCTGCCTCCGTACCAGGTGGCCCTGCTGTACCTCGCGGCCAGCGGCGCGGCCGCCCTGCTCCCCACTCCCGGCGGCCTCGGTTCCCTGGACGCCGCCCTGGCCCTGGGCCTGACCGTCTCCGGCGCCCCCGCCGCCACAGCCGCCTCCGCCGTCCTCGGCTACCGCCTGCTGACCGTATGGCTCCCCCTCCTCCCGGGCCTCGCGGTCCTCGCCCTGCTGGTCCGCCGCAAGGCGTTGTGAGGGGCGCGCACGAGGGTTCCGGCGGCCTCTCGTGGCCGACGTGAGGTTTCCGCCGTGGGCGTCTGCCGTGGGCGCGGCGGGCGCGGCACGGCGAGTTCGGTGAACTGCCGGGTGCGCCTTGCTGACGGCCGGGGGCTCTGGTGCGCCTCACCGCCCGTGGGGCGGCTTCCGGGCGCGCCGGGCCGTGCCGTCCGCCGCGGCGGGTTTGGTTTTCGGCTGCCGCGGGCTCATGGGCGTGCCTTCCGGTCGTCTGCGGTGGCGGCTTCCGGGCGCGCCCTGCCGTCGGCTGGGGGCGGTTTGCGGGCGCGGTGGGCGTGCCGTGCGCCTCGGCGGCTTTTTCGGCTTCGGTGTACCGCCGGCTGCGCCCCGGCCTTGCCGCCGAGCCGGGTGGGTTGCCCCGGGCAACGGCAGGGCGCGGGGCAGGGCGCGGGGTCAGGAGCAGCGACGCCCCCACGCCGTCGGACGACCCTGACCCTGGATCCGCAGCGCTGCCGTTGGCCGGGTCTCCGCCCGGGGCAACCAGTTCCCGCCCGCTCCCGGAGGGCTCAGCCGGTGGGCAAGGTGATCACGAAGCGGGTGCCGGGGGTGTGGGACGGGTCGTGGGCCACCTCGCCGCCCGCCGAGCGGGCCAGGCGGCGGGCCAGCGGGAGGCCGAGGCCCGCTCCGGTGTGGCCGTCGTCGGGGTCGGCGCGGCGGCCGGGCTGGAACAGGGCGTCGCGGAACGACTCGGGCACGCCGGGCCCGTCGTCCGTGACCTCCACCAGGACACCGTCCGGCGCCCGGCGGGCGGCGAGCGTGACGCGCGTACGGGCGTAGCGCACACCGTTGGCGAGCAGCGGGCTGACGATCCGCTCCAGCAGCGCGGGCCGTACGCCCGCCCGCAGCGGCGTCCCGTCGCCGTCGACGGTGATCAGCGGGGCCGGGGCGTCCAGCGCGGCCACCACCCGGTGCAGTGCGGGCAGCACCTCGGCCGTGCCGGGCGCGGCGGACGCGCCTTCGCGGGCCTCGTCCAGCAGCGTTCGGCAGATGACGCTCATCGAGCGGGCGGCCTCGGCGATGACCTCGTGCGTCGCCCGCGTCTGCGCCTCGGACCGGGGACGCGAACGCCACCAGTCCAGTTCGGCGACTATCCGGCTCAGCGGGGTGCGCAGCTCGTGCGACAACTCGCCGGTCAGCTGCCGCTCGTGCCGCAGCACCGCGCGGATCCGGTCGAGGAGCGCGTCCAGCGAGGCGCCCAGCGCGGCCAGCTCGGCGGGGCGGTCCCGGCCGGCGAACCGTTCGCCCGAGGCCACCGCGCTCCACTGGGTCGCCTCTTCCGTCATCGTGCGCACCGGTCGCAGCGCCCGGCCGACGGCCAGGCGCGTCAGCCCGTAGGTGAAGGCGAGCATCACCGCGTCGAGCGCGATCGAGCCCAGCAGCAGCGTCCGCGCCGAACTCCGGTACGGCGACAGGTCGAGCGCGGTCACGATGGTGGCCGTCGTCCCGTGCCCGCGCACCGGCTCGGCGCACAGGCGGACCGGGTCGTGGCCGCCGACGGCGGCGCAGCCGCGCCCGTGCGCCGCGAGCGCGCCGGCCGCCCGGGTGAGGGCGCCGGAGCGGGCCGCCGAGCGCGGCCGCTCCAGCAGCCGGCCGTCGGCGTAGATCCACACGTTGGGGTCGAGGAGCCGGTCGTTGACGGTCTCCAGGACCCGTGCGCGTCCGCCGCGCGTGTCCACGGTGGTCGCCACGGCGGCCGCACGGGTGCGCAGCTCGTCGTCGGCCTCCCGCTGGAGCCGGTGGCGCACCACGGCGTTGAACACCACCGTCAGGATCACCATGAGCAGGGCGGCCGTGGTCAGCGCCACCAGCGAGAGCCGGCCGCGCAGGGTCCGGGGGCGCAGCCGGGCCGCACGGGCCACGCGGGCGCGGAACGGTATGGCGTCGGTGGGGGACGGCTTCATGGGGGCGGGTCTCGTACCTGTCTCGTGCGGAGCGGGCGGCGGCGCGGGAGGTCAGGACAGCCGGTGGCCGATGCCCCGGGCGGTGCCGATGGTCTGCCCGGCGCCCGCCGCGCGCAGCTTGCGCCGCAACCGGGTCAGGTACTGGTCCAGCGTGTTCTCGCTGACGTGGGCACCCTCCGGCCAACCCGCCCGGACCAGTTCGCGGCGCCGCACCAGGTCGCCGCCCGCCGCGGCGAGCGCCGCCAGCAGCCGGAACTCGGTCGGCGTCAGGGCGATCCGGTCCCCGTTCACCGTGACGCTGTGCCGGACGGCGTCCAGGAGGAGCCCACCCGCGTGCGCGCCTGCGGTCGGCGGCGCGGGCGCGGCCCGGCGGAGCGCGGCCCGCAGCCGGGCGGCCAGCTCGGCGAGGTGGAACGGCTTGGGCAGGTAGTCGTCGCCGCCCGCCGAGAAGCCCGACAGCCGGTCGGTGAGACCGCGGCGTGCGGTGAGGAAGACGACCGGGCCGAGGAAGCCGTTCGCGCGCATCGCCTGGCACACGTCCCGGCCGTCCGCGTCGGGCAGCCCGACGTCCAGCACCGCGGCGGCCACGTCGGGTGCCGCGAGCCGCAGGGCCGTGGCGCCGTCGGGCGCGGTCACCGTGTCGAAGTCCTCGTCGTGCAGTCCGCGCCGCAGGACGTCACGCAGGGCGTGATCGTCCTCGACGACCAGGATCTTGGGACGCATGTCTCTCCAGCGGCGCATCGGCCGGATCGCTCGGAGGTGGGGGGACAGGCTCGCCGGAGCCGGTGATCAGGCCCGAGGGCAGCCACCAGGCCGCCGCGCACAACCAGACGCCGAGCCAGCCGACGGCGAACAGCCAGCCGCCGACCACGTCCGTGAGCCAGTGGACGCCGAGGTAGACCCGGCTCAGCCCGACCCCGGCCGCCCAGCCGGCCACCACCAGGCACAGCACGACCGGGACCCGGCCGCGCCGCGCCCGCAGGCACAGTGCGACGATCACCAGCCCGGCGGTCAGCGCCGAGGTGGTGGTGTGGCCGGACGGGAACGCCCAGCCCGAGGCGTGCGTCTGCCAGAACTGGTGGGGCGGACGGGGCCGCCCGACCAGCTCCATGACGCCGTAGCGCAGGGCCTGGCCGGTGACCAGGCACAGGACGCCGAGCAGCGCGGCCGTCAGCCGCTGCCGGCGCGTGCCGCCCACGAGCAGCCCGGCCAGGACGATCAGCGCGTACGGGATCACGCCGGTGCCGGTGGCGGTCAGCCCGCGGGCCAGGGCCACCGTCATCGGGGACCGGTGGCCGACGGACCAGGCCAGCAGCGAGCGGTCCGGGCCCAGCGGGACGCCGTGCCGGCCGGTGACGACCAGTGCCAGCACCGCGAACGCCGCCCAGGCGCCCAGGGCGACGCTGCCCGCCAGCTCCGCGGCCACCTTGCGGTTCATGACACCAGCAGCGGACGCAGCCTGCCGGCCGCCAGCCGGTCCGCCAGGTCACGGGGCCGGTTCCGGAGCACGCTCATCAGCAGGAAGGACACCAGCCCGCCGACGATCGCGCCGGCCAGGACGTCGTGCGGATAGTGGACGCCGATCCAGACCCGGGAGACCGCCATGGCCACGGCGCACACCGCGGCCACCGCCCCCAGTCGGCGGGAGACGAAGAAGAGGGCGACCGTGGCGGCGACGGCGATCGCGGTGTGGTTGCTGGGGAAGGACCAGTCACCGGCCCCCGGGCAGGTCTCCAGCGTGCGGAAGGGCAGGCCGTGACAGGGGCGGCCCTCCTGCACCAGGGCCTTCAGCCCGGCGTCCGCGCCGAAGGCCACCAGCACGGCCACCGGCACGGTCAGCGCCGTCATGGCCGCCCGGGCGCCGGCCCGGCGGGCCCGCCACCAGCCGATCACCATGAGCACCGCGAACACCGCGAGCCCGTAGGCCGACCACGCCGTGACGACGGCGTCCAGGGCGCCGGGGGAGCGGCGGGCGAGGTCCACCACATGCCGGTAGAGCGATCCGTCGATCGACCAGCCGGAGAGTGCCATGATCATCCACGGGCCGCCTTCGCGGCCCGGCGGGAGCGCAGCACCTCGGCGGCGAGCGGAATGAGCGACAGCAGCACGATCAGCGCGATCACCGGCAGCAGGTACTTGTCGACGTTCGGGATCGAGGAGCCCAGCGCGTATCCGGCGAGGGTCAGGCCGAGGCTCCACACGAGTCCGCCCACCACCTGCCAGAGCGTGAACGTGCGCACCGGCACGCCGAGCGCGCCCGCCATCGGGTTCAGCACCGTCCGCACCACCGGCACGAAGCGGGCCAGCACGATCGCCTTCGCGTGGCCGTACCGCTCCAGCAGTTCCTCGGCGCGCTGCGCGCCCTCGCGCAGCCGGGCCGACCGGCTGCGCGCGAGCAGCGTCCCGCCCGCCTTCCGGCCCAGCAGGTACCCGCACTGCGCGCCGGCGAGGGCGCCCGCGGCCGAGGCGACGAGCAGCGGCCCGAGCGACAGATGCACCCCGTGGCCGGAGCTGCCCGTGCACAGCAGGCCCGCCGTGAACAGCAGGGAGTCGCCGGGCAGGAAGAAGCCGATCAGCAGCCCCGTCTCGGCGAACATCACCACGGCCACGCCGAACACGCCGAAGGCGGCCAGCAGGGAGTGGGCGTCGAGCACGTTGACCGCGAGCTGCGACGACAGGTCTGAGGGAGTGGCCATCGCCGCACGCCCTTCCTTCGGCTTCCTCGGACTAGCTTCTGACTACACATTTGTAGACGGTCCGCTGGGGTGATGACGAACGACAGCCCCGTATCGTTCCCGGGCTTTGCCACCCCATTGCCACTTCATGACCGGCCGACTACACGTCTGTAGTCATCATGGTCCGCGAAGGTAAGGCATGCCTCACTAAGTGGGAGGGCCGCAGAGCATGTGGGACGACGCGTTTCCGAGCTTCCTGATCGGACTGAGGGAGGGACTCGAAGGCGGACTCATCGTCTCCATCCTCATCGCCACCCTGGTCAGGGCTGGTGCCCGTGCGCGGCTGCCCCAGGTCTGGACGGGCGTCCTGGCCGCCGTCGCCGTGGCCATGAGCTTCGGCGCGGTCCTCACCTTCACCGCCGCCTCCCTGTCGCAGACCGCCCAGGAGGCGTTCGCGGGCACGCTCGGCGTGATCGCCGTCGCGTTCGTCACCGCCATGGTCTTCTGGATGCGCCGCTCGGCCCGCAACCTCTCCGGCGAGTTGAAGGAGAAGATCACCGGCGCCCTCGCCATGGGCTCCGGCATGCTCGTCCTCACGTCGTTCCTCGCCGTGGGCCGGGAGGGCCTGGAGACGGCCCTGTTCCTGTGGACCACCGCACGGGCCGCCGGTGAGTCGGCCGGCCCGCTCACCGGCGCCGCCGCCGGCCTCGTGCTCTCGGCCGCCCTCTGCTGGGGCCTGTACCGCCGCGTCCTGAAGATCAACCTGACCAGGTTCTTCACCGCCACCGGCGCCGTCCTCATCGTCATCGCGGCCGGCGTGCTCGGTTACGGCCTGCGCGACCTCCAAGAGGGCGGCGTCCTGCCCGGCAAGTCCGCCTACGCGGTCGACCTGGCCGGCAGCGTGGACGCCGGGTCCTGGTACAGCACGCTGGTCCAGGGCGTGCTCAACCTGACCCCGACCATGACCTGGCTCCAGGTGGCGGCCTACGCCGCCTACCTCGTCACCGTGCTGACCCTGTTCGTCCGCGGGGTGCGCGCCACCCCGCCCGCGCCGGCCGCCGAGCGGCCCGCACAGGAGCCGAAGGCGGCCCGCCCGCGCCGACGCAGGCCCGCCTGGCTGCTCCCGGCCGCCGTCGTCGCCGTGCCCGCCCTGCTCGCCGGACTCGCGGTCGCCCTCGGCCGCCCCAAGCCCGCCGGCGACCAGACCGTCGCCGTCTCCGCAACCGAGTGCGGCCAGGGCTTCACCGCCCCCGAGCCCGGCCGGCAGACCTTCCGGATGCGCAACACCGGCACCAAGACCTCCGAGGTCTACCTGATCGACCCGTCGACCAGCGCCGTCTACGGCGAGATCGAGGGACTGGCCCCCGGCACCACCCGCGACCTGGTCGCCACCGTCGCGGGTGGAAGCTACGCCTGGCGCTGCGTCCCCACCGGCGGCACCGCCGTCACCTCCAAGGCGCTGCGCGTCAGCGGCGGGGGAGCGGCCAGGCCGGTCGTCCCCGTCTCGGAGCACGACCTCGCCGCGCCCCTGAAGGCGTACCGCGCCCACGTCGAGCAGGGCCTGACCACCCTCGTCGGCCAGACCCGCACCCTGGACCACGACATCGAGGCCGGCCACCTCGGCAGGGCCCGCACCGACTGGCTCACCGCCCACCGCACCTACGCCTCCCTGGGCGCCGCCTACGGCACCTTCGAGGACTTCGACCGGAAGATCGACGGGCGGCCCGACGGTCTCGCGAACGGCGTACGCGACAAGGACTTCACCGGCTTCCTGCGCGTCGAGCACGGCCTGTGGCACGGCGAGTCCGCGAAGGACCTGCGGGCCCCCGCCCGGCAGCTCGCCGACGCGGCCGAGGGCCTGCGCAGGGCCTTCCCGGGCCAGGAGTTCGACCCGGGCGACCTGCCGCTGCGCGCCCACGAGATCCTGGAGAACACCCTCCAGTTCGAGCTGACCGGCGACACCGACCAGGGCAGCGGCACCACCCTCGCCACCGCCGACGCCAACCTCGCCGGCACCCGCGAGCTGCTCACCGTCCTGCGGCCACTGCTCACCAGCCGCGCCCCCCGGCTGCTGCCGACGGTCGACGCGGACATCGCCCGGCTGCAGAAGCTCCTGGACGCAGCCCACGACGGCGCCCACTGGACCCCCGTCGACCGGCTCGGCCCGGCCGGCCGGCAGCGCGTCGACGGCGCCACCGGACAGCTGCTGGAAGACCTCGCCCCGATCCCGGATCTCCTGGAGATCCGCAAGTCCGCCTGATGAGCACCGAGCACCCGCGAACGGAAGGAACCCCTTCGATGTCCACTGCCGAGACGCCGGCCTGCCCCGCCGGCCCCGCCCGCCGCTCCTTCGTGCGGACCGCGCTGGGGGCGTCGGCCGCGGGCGCGGCGCTGGCCGGCGGCGGCTTCGCGCTCGGCGAGAGCGGCGGCACCGCCCGGGCCGCCGGCGCGGCCACGGACGGCGCGGCGAAGGTGCCCTTCCACGGCGTCCACCAGGCCGGCATCGTCACCCCGGCCCCGGCCGCCGCGACCTTCGTCTCCCTCGACGTCATCGCCGACGACCGCAAGGGCCTCACCGACCTGCTGCGGACCATCACCGAGCGGGCCCGCTTCCTCACCTCCGGCGGCACCCCCACCGACCTCGGCGTCGGCGCGCCGCCCTCCGACAACGGCATCCTCGGCCCCGAGGTCCCCGCGGACTCCCTGACCGTCACCGTAGGCGTCGGCGCCTCCCTCTTCGACGACCGCTACGGGCTCGCCGGGGCCAGGCCCGCCCGGCTCACCGCGATGCGCACCTTCCCCAACGACGACCTCGACCCGGCCGAGTGCCACGGCGACCTGTCCCTGCAACTGTGCGCCGGCAGCCAGGACACCGTGCTGCACGCCCTGCGTGACATAGCCCGGCACACCCGGGGCGCCATGCAGATCAAGTGGCGCGTCGACGGCTTCCAGAACGCCCCGCGCCCCACCGGCGCCCAGCGCAACCTGCTCGGTTTCAAGGACGGCATCGCCAACCCCGACGTCGGCTCGGCCCGCGAGACGAACCGGCTCATCTGGGTCGGCGACGGCCAGGGCGAGCCGGCCTGGGCCACCGGCGGCAGCTACCAGGTGGTGCGGATCATCCGGATGCTCGTGGAGTTCTGGGACCGGGTGTCGCTGACCGAGCAGGAGAAGATGTTCGGCCGCCGCAAGGACACCGGCGCACCGCTCGACGGCGCCAGGGAGACCGACGTCCCCGACTACGCCAAGGACCCGCACGGCACCGCCATTCCGCTGGACGCGCACATCCGCAAGGCCAACCCGCGCACCGCCGGAACCGACGACTCCCGCATCCTGCGCCGCGGCTACAACTACGACCGGGGCGTGGACAAGGTGGGCAACCTCGACATGGGCCTGGTCTTCTGCTGCTACCAGCAGGACGTCAGGCGCCAGTTCGAGGCCGTGCAGACCCGGCTGATCGACGAACCGCTCGTCGACTACATCTCGCCGACGGGCGGTGGCTACTTCTTCGCCCTGCCCGGGGTGCGGGACGCGAAGGACTGGCTCGGCAGGGGCCTGCTGTCCGCCTGACCGCCCGACGAGGGAATTCGGGACACTTCCCGCCAAGTCCCGCCACATCACGGCAGACGGGCCGCGCGCCACGGCGGAGCTGAGCGAAGGTCACGAAAATGTATCGGGCATATCACCCACCAACCTTCACAGCGGCCCCACGACTTGGCTAGCGTTCCGGCCAGGTCGTGCGACCACCACCGGCGAACGTCGCCGGGCCGCGCGGCCTCCGCCGAGTCCGGCGCGCCCGCGGGCGACCGGAGCCGGGGACCCACCGACCTCGGGGTGAATCGGCCCGGCTCCCTTCGCGGGAGCGGGCCGTAGGGCAACCCTTCCGAACCACCCGCCCGAACCCGACAGCTAACCCGGTAGGCGGAACACGGAAGGAGTCGCCTGCATTGGCGTCGCACCGCAAGTCCCGCCCCACGGGCACCCGGGTGTCCGGCATACGCACCCCCGTCCTCGCCACAGCCGCCCTCACCTCCGTGGCGCTGCTGTCCCAGACCGCCGAGGCCACCCCCTCCGCCGACGGCAGGCCGAGCGTGGAGGAGGTGCAGAAGAAGGTCGACGACCTGTACCGCCAGGCCGAGTCCGCGACCGGGAAGTACGACGCGGCCAAGGAGCGGACCGCCGAGGAACGCAAACGCGTCGACACCCTGCTCGACGACGTGGCCAAGCGCACGGCCACCCTCAACACGGCACGCGAGGAACTGGGTTCGTTCGCCGCGGCCCAGTACCGGACCGGGGCCGTCACCCCCGGCACCGCGACCTTCCTGCTCGCGGACTCCCCGCAGGACTACTTCGACCGGACGCAGCTGATGAACCGGCTGACCTCGCGCCAGAAGGGCATGGTGGACGACTACGTCACCGCGCAGGCCGCCACCCTGAAGACGCGCCGCAAGGCCGTCACGAGCCTCAAGTCGCTCACCCGGTCGCAGAACGACCTGAAGACGGCCAAGTCCACCGTCCAGGAGAAGCTGTCCGCCGCACGCAAGCTGCTGTCCACGCTCACGGCGCAGGAGAAGGAACGCCTCGCGGCGATCGAGCGGCAGAAGCGGCAGGAGGCCGCGCGCAAGGCGGCGGAACTCGCCAGGAAGCAGGCCGCGGCCGCGCAGGCGGCGAAGCAGCAGGGCCCCAGCACGTCCTCGGGCTCGTCGTCGGACTCCGGTTCCGGCACGTCCTCGGGCTCCTCCTCCGGCTCGGGCACCTCCACCTCGGACAGCACGTACGCGGCCAAGGCCGCCAAGGCGCTCGACTTCGCCCGCGCACAGATCGGCAAGCCCTACGTCTGGGGCGCGACCGGGCCCGGCTCGTACGACTGCTCCGGACTCACCTCGGCCGCCTGGAAGGCCGCGGGCGTCACCCTGCCGCGCACCACCTACGACCAGGTCGACGCCGGCACCACGGTGTCCCTGACCGACGCCCAGCCCGGCGACCTCGTCTTCTTCTACGACGACATCAGCCACGTCGGCATCTACATCGGCAACGGCATGATGATCCACGCCCCCAAGCCGGGTGCCTACGTCCGTGAGGAGTCCATCTACTACGGCGGCGCGTCGATCATCCACAGCGTGGTCCGCCCGGCCTGAGGTCCCCTTCGACGCCCGGGGCCGGCCGCCGTCACCCCCGTATCCCCAACTCCTCCCGCCACTTGATCAGCTGGCGGGTCGGATCGCCCGTGTACGACCAGGGGGTCCGGGTGGCGCGCCGGCCCAGCAGGCGCAGTACGTCCGCCGCGACGTCCGGCGTGCCGGCCAGACAGGCCGCGTGCGCCAGCTGGTTGAGGTCGCGCAGCTCGGTGGGGGCCACCTCGCCGTCCGGACGGACCCGCACCCAGCGCTCCCAGGTGCGCCGCACGTCGTTGACGGCACTGTCGTGGTCCCAGTGCCGGCCGACACCGACCGCGCCGCGCATCCCGTGGGCGCCGTCCAGGACGTAGCGGTACTCCTCCACCCGGGCGTACTGCACCAGCACCGGCAGCGGGCAGCCGGGCGGCGCCACCCCGGCCGCGTCCCGGGCGAAGTCGTACATCAGGCCGTGCGTGCCGTGCCAGCGGGCCGAGTAGTAGTGCAGCACCTGGAGGTGGCCCTCCGTGCTGTACGGGTCCCGGCGGTGCAACTCGTCCCACCAGCGGGCCAGTTCGCGACGCCGTACCCCGCTCGGGTACAGCCGGGCGACCGAGATCAGCGACACCCACGGCGTCGGGTCCTCGGGGCAGGCGTCGGTGGCGCGCAGAGAGGCCAGGACCGCGCCGTCGACGCGGTCGCGGTCGATCGGCACCCCCCGTCCGGCCGTGATGGCCAGGTGGAACGCCCGGGCGGTCTCCGTGGCCGCGCGCAGCACCAGCGCGTCCCCGCTGCCGGGTTCGGCGGCCAGCCACGACTCCACCGTCGAACTGCCCGCGCAGGCCTGCGCCAGCAGCCGGACCCGGTGGCCGCGCAGCGTCCAATCGGTGCCCGTCGCCCACAGCAGATCCCTGAGGCCCTGCCAGCGGCCGATGACGATGTCCTGCCGGGCGGAGGTGAGTGGCGCGTCCCCGCAGGCGGGGTCGTACTCGGGGGTGAAACGGTCGCGTGCCATGGGTGTCTCCCTCAGAAGTCGGTGGGGAGACCCTCGTGCAGGCGGGACGGCACCCCCGCGCCGCCGGGCAGGTAGTCCGCCGCCACGGTGCGCGTCGCGTCCAGCTTCGCGGGCCGGTAGTAGCCGCTGCCCCGCCGCCAGTACCAGAGCATCGGGACCAGCCCCACGGCCAGTCCGCCGATGCCGATCGCGATCGCCGCGCCGCTCAGCTCGCCCAGCGACTCGACGAGGATCCAGAACATGAACACCGAGCCGAGCAGCGGCCACAGCCCGTCGAGCACGAAACCGGACACCGACCGCAGCAGCGTCCTGCGGTAGGCGACGACCACGGCGAGGCCGGCCAGGCCGTAGTAGACGGCGATCTGCAGACCGATCGCCGAGATCGCGTCCGAGAGGATCTCACCCACCGAACCGAGCGCGTTGGAGGCGATGAACATGGCCAGCGCCACCGCGCCGACCACCACGATCGCCACCCACGGCGTGTTCCAGGTGCGGTGCACCCGGCCCAACGCGGCCGGCATCGTACGATCCCGGCCCATCGCGAACAGCGAGCGCGTGACCTGGATCAGCGTGGTCTCCAGCGTGGCGACGGTGGACAGCATCACCGACACCACGAGCAGCCTGCCGCCCCAGCCGGGCCAGATCTCCTCACCCAGCACCGCGAGCACGTCGGCGTCGTTCTCCGTGATCTGCCGCGAGGTCAGGACCACGTTCACCGCGATCGTGAACACCTCGAAGAGCACGAAGACGACGCCGACACCGACCAGCCCGGCGAGCCCCGTCGTACGACGGCTGTCACGGGTCTCCTCGCTGAGGTTGCTGGTGACGTCCCAGCCCCAGTAGTAGAAGGTGGCGAGCAGCGCGCCCGACGCGAACCCGCTCAGGCCGTCGAAGTGGGAGAAGCCCAGCCAGGACCAGTCGAAGGCGCGGGCGTCGTGCGTGTGGAGGAGGGCGAGCACCGCGAACAGCGCCAGGATGCCCAGCTCCACACCGGACATCAGCAACTGGGCGCGGACGGTGAGTCGTGCGCCGCCGAGCACCACGCCCAGCATCACGAGGAACCACAGGGAGCCGACCACCGTGGACAGGGCCGTGTCGTCCGCGAGGCGGTCGTCGAACAGGGCGAGCGTCATCGACCCGGCCGGCAGCGAGCCGGCCACCATGAAGATGGTCGCCGAGATCACCAGCGCCCAGCCGCTGACGAAGCCCAGGAACGGGTGAAGGGTGCGGCCCACCCACGAGTAGCTGGCGCCCGCGTTCACGTCGATCCGGCTGAGGCGGCTGAACGCCAGGGCGATGCCCAGCATGGGTATCGCGCAGTACAGCAGGGCGGCCGGGCCGGCCGGCCCCACCGTGCCGAAGAGGACGGCGGTGGTCGCGGCGATCGAGTACGCCGGCGCGCTGCCGGCGACCGCCATCACCACGGTGTCGAAGGTGCCGAGGACGTTGGCCTGCAGTCCTCTGCCCCTGTTGTCGCTCATGGTCGTGCCGCTTTCCGGTCGTGCACGGCGCACGGGCGGCCGGCCCGTCGCGTACAGGTGGGGGGTGTGGCCGCCTCGGCCCGGAGGAGGGATGGCCTCGGGACGGCCGAGCCGGCCGGGCGCGGAAGCGGTGGGGCGCGGGGGTGGTGGGAACCGTGCTGCCGAGCGTCGGCGAACGGTCACGGTGTGTGGGTGTGATGATAGCGGCACCCGTTGACCTTTCAAGATGACCAACCGGTAATCGGTGCTGACCAGTTCGGATGCCGACGGGTTCCTGCCCGGATGCCGGCGGGTTAGAGACGCGGCGCACGGGAAACGCGGTCCGGGACCGAGCGCGCGCCGAGAAGGAGGCGACGATGAGCGACCAGCAGGGCGAGCAGTCACCGATGGCGGACGACGCCTATCAGCCCACCGGAACCAACGAGGAACAGGAGGACGCGGGGCCCCTGGACCTCCAGGACGCGGTCGACGAGCGCGGCTACGACGACATCCTCGACGAGGGCTACTCCCCGCCGGAGCGCCCCCTCGGCGTCACCAAGCACGGCACGACCGCCGCCGAACAGCGCGAGGGCGAGACGCTGGACGAGCGGCTCGGCCAGGAGGTGCCGGACGTGGCGGCACCGCCCGGCGACGGGATCGGCGACCTGCCGGGCGGCACCGGCGAACCGGTCGACCCGCAGGCGGGCGCGGAACGCGCGGGCCGCCTGGTCGCCCCCGACGAAGGGGCGCACACCGACCGGACCAAGGAGGAGGTCGCCGCCGACGTCGGGATCGACGGGGGAGCGGCGGGAGCCGAGGAGGCGGCCGTGCACGTCATCGAGGAGCCGGAGCCCGGGACCCTCTAGGTGGGGGGGGGGGGGGGGGGGGGGGGGGGGGGGGGGGGGGGGGGGGGGGGGGGGGGGGGGGGGGNCCCCCCCCCCCCCCCCCCCCCCCCCCCCCCCCCCCCCCCCCCCCCCCCCCCGGGCGCCCACCTCCGGCCGGCCCGCGAGGCGCGGAACGGACCGGCTCGTCAGTCGCCCATGTGGTCCAGCTGGCGCAGCCGGTTCGTCGCGTCCAGGGCCGCCACCTTGTACGACTCCGCCAGCGTCGGGTAGTTGAACACCGCGTCGACGAGATAGTCCACGGTGCCGCCGCAGCCCATCACCGACTGGCCGATGTGGATCAGCTCGGTGGCGCCCGACCCGAAGCAGTGCACGCCCAGCAGGGTCCGGTCGCGAGGGGAGACCAGCAGCTTGAGCATGCCGTGCGAGTCACCGATGATCTGGCCCCGGGCCAGCTCCCGGTAGCGGGCGACGCCCACCTCGAACGGCACGCTGTCCTCGGTGAGTTGATCCTCGGTCCGGCCGACGAAACTGATCTCCGGGATGGTGTAGATGCCGATCGGCTGGAGCTGGTGCATCCGCCCGGCCGGTTCCCCGCACGCGTGGTAGGCGGCCGCCCGGCCCTGCTCCATGGAGGTCGCCGCGAGGGCCGGGAAGCCGATGACGTCCCCGACGGCGTAGATGTGCGGCACCTCGGTGCGGTAATGCTCGTCCACCCGGATCCGGCCGCGGGCGTCGGCCGTCAGACCCGCCTCGGCCAGGTCGAGACCCGCCGTCAGGCCCTGCCGGCCCGCCGAGTACATCACCGTGTCGGCGGGTATCTTCTTGCCGCTCTCCAGCACCGTGAGCGTGCCCCGGGCGTGGCGTTCGACGGCCGCGACGGTCTCCCCGAACCGGAAGGTGACGGCCAGGTCCCGCAGGTGGTACTTGAGCGACTCCACGATCTCGACGTCGCACAGGTCCAGCATCCCGGGCCGTTTCTCCACGACCGTCACCTTGCTGCCGAGCGCGGCGAACATCGAGGCGTACTCCATGCCGATCACCCCGGCGCCCACGATCACCATGGACCGCGGCACCCGCTCCAGCGAGAGCACGTTGTCCGAGTCCATGATGGTCCGCCCGTCGAACTCCACGCTGTCCGGCCTGGCCGGCCGGGTGCCGGTGGCGATGACGATGTGCTCGGCGCTCAGCAGCCGTTCCTGACCGGTGGCCTCCTCGCGCAGCGCGACGGTGTGCGGATCGGTGAACCGGCCCGTGCCCGCGTACACGGCCACCTGGTTGCGGGCCAGCTGGCTGCGGACGACGTCCACCTCGCGGCCGACCACGTGCCGGGTGCGCGCGGTCAGGTCGGCGACGGTGATGTCCTCCTTGAGCCGGTAGCTCTGCCCGTACAGGTCTCGCTGGGTGAGGCCGGTCAGGTACAGCACGGCCTCGCGCAGGGTCTTGGAGGGGATGGTGCCGGTGTGCAGGGAGACCCCGCCGAGCATGTCGGGGCGGTCGACGACGGCGACCCGGCGGCCGAGCTTGGCCGCGGCGATGGCGGCCTTCTGCCCGCCGGGTCCGGATCCGATGACGAGCATGTCGAAGTCGGGCATCCTCCGGAGTCTGGCAGCCGCCCGGGGCCACGCGGAAGTCCCGCGACACCGCTACCCGGATCCCGGTGATGCGGCCGTTGACGAGACGGCCCGCCAGACGTGACATCCGGGCAGGCGCCGACTTCCGGGCGGACGTCAGCGCCGGGCGGGCGTGCCCGGCGCGACCGGTGCGCACGCCCCTGCCCGGCGCCTGACCGCCGGTGTCCCTGATGCTTCCCGGAACGCCCTAGGGCAGCAGCTTCTCGATGGCCGCCTGACCCTCGGCCTCCATCTTGCGGCGCGCCCAGTCGAGGTTCGCCGGGGTGACGTCCCTGCCCGTCGCCATCACCAGATCCTCCGGGGTGAGATCCCGGGGAGCGGAGTGGAGCAGGGCGTCCGGGGTGCAGTGGTCGTCGGACGACCGGGACCCTTCGGGTGTGGATGTCGACATGATGCCTCCTCCTCGGTCCGGATGACCGCATCCGTGCCGGTGCCGCCGAACGGGGCACCCTCTCACCATTCACCGCCTGCGCGCACCCTGCATGTCGAAGGGTCCGCGGCGGCGGGTGCAGGGCGCCTTCCCACCGCGCGACGATGCACTCCCCCGTAAGCTGGAAATCCGCCCGAAAGCGGGAGAACGGCAGCACCACCCCACCGGGGAGGCCGGACCGATGGCCGACACGCCCTTCCAGCAGGACTCCTCCCGAAGGCCCCGCTACCTGCCGATCGCCGAGCACGGCCTGATCGGCGACCTGCGCAGTGTCGCCCTGGTCGGCACCGACGGCACGATCGACTGGTACTGCTGCCCGTCGTTCGACGACCCCAGTGTCTTCGCGGCGATCCTGGACGCCGAACGCGGCGGCCGCTTCGAGCTGGCCGCCGCCGTCCCCGCGCGCACCAAGCAGTTCTACTTCCCGGACACCAACGTGCTGATCACCCGCTTCTTCACCGAGGAGGGCGTGGGGGAGGTGCAGGACTTCATGCCGGTCACCGGGGACGGCGTCGACGGCCCCGGCAACGGCCGGCACCGGCTGATCCGGCGCGTGGTGTGCGTGCGCGGCACCGTGCCCTTCCGGGCCCTGATCGCACCCCGCTTCAACTACGGCGCCGACCCGCACACCCTGCGCTCCCTGGACGGCCTGCTCGTGTTCGAGTCCGCGCAGCGGTCCCTGGCCCTCACCTCCACCGTCACCGTGGAGTGCGGCGACCGGGACGCGTGCGCCGACTTCAAGCTGAGCGAGGGCGAGACGGCGGTCTTCGCGCTCGACCAGCTCGGCGCCGCCGTGGCACCCCGCGGCTGCGCCCGCGCCGAGGCGGAACACGAGTTCAACGCGACCGTCGCCTACTGGCGCCGCTGGCTGCACCAGTCCCGCTACCGGGGCCGCTGGCGCGAGATGGTGCACCGCTCGGCCCTCACCCTGAAGCTGCTCACCTACGCCCCGACCGGCGCGATCGTCGCCGCGCCGACCACAAGCCTGCCCGAGCAGCTCGGCGGCGAGCGCAACTGGGACTACCGCTACGTATGGGTCCGTGACGCCGCCTTCGCCGTCTACGCGCTGCTCAGGCTCGGCTTCAGCAGCGAGGCCCAGGAGTTCATGCGGTTCGTCACCACGCACATCACCCCCGGCTGCGGGGACGGCTCGGGCCCGCTGCAGATCATGTACGGCATCGACGGGCGCACCGAGCTGCCCGAACGCGAACTGCCCCATCTGGAGGGCCACCTCGGCTCCGCCCCGGTCCGCGTCGGGAACGCCGCAGCCGACCAGCTCCAGCTGGACATCTACGGCGCCCTGATCGACTCCGTCTACCTCTACGACAAGTGGGCCGAGCCCATCCCGAGCGGCCAGTGGGACGACGTCTGCCACCTCGTCGACTGGGTCTGCGACCACTGGGACCAGCCCGACGAGGGCGTGTGGGAGACCCGGGGCGGCCGCCGGAACTTCCTGTACTCACGGCTGATGTGCTGGGTGGCGATCGAACGGGCCATCCGCCTGGCCAACCGGCGCGGCCTGCCCGCCGACCTGCCCCGCTGGCAGGGGAGCCGCGACGAGATCTACCGGCGGATCATGCGACGCGGGTGGTCGGAGCGCCGTGGGGCCTTCGTCCAGCACGAGGGCGCCGACGTGCTCGACGCCTCCGTGCTGATGATGCCGCTCGCCAAGTTCATCGCGCCGACCGACCCCAAGTGGCTGTCCACCCTCGACGCCCTGACCGAGGACCTGGTCTCCGACTCGCTCGTCTACCGGTACGACCCGCAGGCCAGCCCCGACGGGCTGCGCGGCGACGAGGGGACCTTCTCCATCTGCTCCTTCTGGTACGTCGAGGCGCTGGTCCGGGCCGGCCGGCTCGACGAGGCCCGGCTCGCCTTCGAGAAGATGCTCACCTACGCCAACCACCTCGGCCTGTACGCCGAGGAGATCGGGCGCACCGGCGAGCAGCAGGGCAACTTCCCGCAGGCGTTCACCCACCTGTCCCTCATCAGCGCCGCCTTCAACCTCGACCGGGCCCTCGGCTGACCAGTTCGGGGTGTTTTCATCCTGTGTGTCCATGTGTGGCATGGGTACCCGGGGGTTTCCGAAGGCCGTACGACACAGGGTTCGACGGAAGGGAGAGACTCCGTATGACCAGCACCAGCGAGACCGGTGACGTCACCGGCACGCGCGACAAGAACTACGACCTGATCTGGTACGTCGAGGCGTGCCTGGACAACGCCCTGCGCCTGGAGACGTACATCCAGGACGCCGAACGCGAGCATGACACCGAGCTCGTGGACCTCTTCCACAAGGCGCAGTCCGACAGCCGCAAGGGCGCCGAGATGGGGAAGCACCTGCTGCGTGAGCGGCTGAGCGGCTGACCTTCCCGGTCCTGCGACCGGGAACCCGGCACGGGCCCGGCGTACCCCCGGCGGGTGGGGCCGCCGCCGAGCCATGCGTCCTGACGGCCATGGTTCGTGCGGAGGCCACCCCACGGCGGTCCGCCGGGCCCTCGCCGCGCCGGTCGCCGGAGGAAGGGCGCCGTACCGGTAGCTGGGGAGAAGGTGCGCCCGGAACGCTCAGGGCAGCGCCTGCTCCGCCCAGATGACCTTGCCGTTCGGCGTGTACCGGGTGCCCCAGCGGTCCGCGAGCTGCGCCACCAGAAACAGGCCCCGGCCGCCCTCGTCGGTGCTCGCCGCGTAGCGCAGATGCGGCGAGGTCGTGCTGCGGTCGGAGACCTCGCAGATCAGCGTCCGGTCGCGCAGCAGTCGTACCCCGATCGGCGCCCGCCCGTGCCGCATCGCGTTGGTGACCAGCTCGCTCAGGACCAGCTCGGTGGTGAACGACAGCTCCTCCAGCCCCCAGTCCGTGAGCTGCCGGACGACCGAGGCCCGGATCCCGGAGACGGCCGCGGGGTCCGGCGGCACCTGCCACTCGGCGACCCGGTCCGGGCCCAGGACGCGGGTACGGGCCACGAGCAGCGCCACATCGTCGCTGGGCCGGTCCGGCAGCACGTCGAGCACGGCCCGGCAGGTCTCCTCGGGAGAGGCGCCGGGCACCCGGCCGAGAGCCTCGCTCAGCAGCGCGAGCCCGTCGTCGATGTCCCGGTCCCGGTCCTCCACCAGACCGTCGGTGTAGAGCACCAGCCGGCTGCCCTCCGCCAGCTCCAGATCGGCCGTCTCGAACGGCAGCCCGCCCAGGCCGAGCGGGGGACCGGCGGGCACCTCCGGGAACTCCACCGTGCCGTCCGGCCGCACCAGCGCGGGCGGCGGATGACCGGCACGGGCGACCGTGCAGTGCCGCGAGACGGGGTCGTACACCGCGTACAGGCAGGTCGCCCCGGTGACCGCGGCCGCACCGTCGGACGGGGTCTCGTCCTGGTCGATCCGGCCCACCAACTCGTCCAGCAGCCCGAGCAGTTCGTCCGGCGGCAGATCGAGCGAGGAGAAGTTGTGCACCGCCGTACGCAGCCGTCCCATGGTCGCCGCCGCGTGCAGCCCGTGCCCCACCACGTCCCCCACCACGAGGGCCACCCGGAGACCCGACAGCGGCAGCACGTCGAACCAGTCGCCGCCCACCCCCGCCTGCGCCGGCAGATAGCGGTAGGCGATCTCCAGGGCGCCCTGCTCGGGCAGGGTACGCGGCAGCAGACTGCGCTGCAGGGTCACCGCCAGGCTGTGCTCACGCGTGTAGCGGCGGGCGTTGTCGATCGACACGGCGGCCCGCGCGACCAGCTCCTCGGCGAGCTCCAGCTCCTCCGCGTCGAACGGCTGCGGCTTCTGCGAACGCCAGAAGTTGGCAAGACCGAGGACCAGGTTGCCCGCCCGCAGCGGCACGGTGATCAGCGAGTGGATGCCGTAGGCCACCACCCGGCCGGTGCGCTCCAGGTCCTGCGCGCGCCAGCCCGGCGCCTCGCGCAGCACCGGCTCCACCACCGACTGCCCGGTGATCAGGCTCCGGGCCTGCGGTGAGGTCGCCACGAACCGGATGCGCTCGCCCACCGGATACAGCGGAGCGTCCTCACGTATGCCGCTGCACGCCGCCCGCCGCAGCGCGGTCCCCGGCTTGGGCTCCTCGCCGTTCAGCACCGCGTCGAACAGGTCCACGGTGGCGAAGTCGGCGAACCTGGGCACGGCCAGCTGGGCCAGCTCGCCCGCCGTCCGGGTCACGTCCAGGCTGGTGCCGATGCCCACACCGGCGTCGTACAGCATGTTCAGCCGCTCGCGCGCCACCTCCGCACGGCCCGACAGGGCGCGCAGTTCCGTGGAGTCGCGCAGCGTCGTGACGCTGCCGGGCGGACCACCGCGCAGGTCGGTGGGGCGCTGGTTGACGGCCAGCAGCCGGTCCTTGACCAGGTGCACCTCGTCCGTGGCGACCCGCCCCGAGTCGAGCAGCTCGGCCGTCTCCTCGTCGAGCCCCAGCTCCCGGACATGCCGCTGCTCGGCGTCCTCGGGCAGGTCGAGCAGCCGGTGCGCCTCGTCGTTGGCGAGCAGCAGCCGGCCGTCGCCGCCGACGATGAGCACACCCTCCCGGACGGCGTGCAGCACCGCGTCGTGGTGCTCGTACATCCGGGTCATCTCGGACGGCCCGAGGCCGTGCGTCTGGCGCAGCAGCCGTCTGCTGACCAGGGCCGTGCCGCCGGTGGCCAGCACGAGCGCCGCCGCGGCCGCCGCGAGCAGCAGCGGGAGCTGGCGGTCGGCCGCCCCGCCCACGTGCTTGGTGGTGATGCCGGTGGACACCAGGCCCACCACCGTGCCGCTCGCGTCCTTCACCGGCACCACCGCCTGGACGAGCGGACCGATCGTGCCGTTGACCTCCTCCACCACCGTGCCACCGGCCAGGGCCGGCCCGATCGTCCCGACGAACTTCTTGCCGATGCGGTCCGGCTTGGGGTGCGTGTAGCGGATGCCCTGGGTGTTCATCACGACGATGAAGTCCACACCGGTCGCCTTGCGGGCGGCCTCGGCCTTGGGCTGCAGGATCGCCGTCGGGTCGGGGGCGCGCAGCGCGGCCGCCGTGCCCGGCGCGTTGGCGAACGCCTGGGCGACCGCGACCGAGCGGTTGCGGGCCTCCCGGTTGATGTCGTGCCGCACCTGGAGGACCTGCGCGACCAGGGCCGACACCACGAGCAGCAGCACGATCACCACCTGGAGCAGGAAGACCTGCCCGGCCAGGCTGCGCCGCACCACCCCGCGCCGGCCGTCGTCGCCCGCCCTGCTCTCCGGCCGCGGGCTCAGCGGTGCGCGCGGGGGCCCGAGAGGACGGTGCGGCCTCGTCTCGGGCCGGCCGGGCAGTCGGACCATGAGCCCATGTCTACACTGCCCGGCCCCGTCAGGCGAGACCGTCGCACGCGATGACGGTCCCCGGTCCCGGCGGCGTTCCCAGGTCATCGGACGGGCGCGCGGCGGCGGGTGGCGAGCAGCAGGGCCACGTCGTCGGGGCGGTCGGCGGCGTCCCGGGCGCCCGCGGTGAGCCGGTCCGCGACCCCGGCGAGCGACCGCCCGCCCCGGCGCCCGGCGACCGCCCCGGCCTTCGCCAGCGCCTGCGCGAGCGCGGTGATGCCCTCGTCGATGTCGGCGCCGGGCCGCTCCACCAGGCCGTCGGTGTAGAGGGCGAGGATCGCGTCCGGTTCCAGCAGCAGCTCCGTCACCGGGTACTGGGCGCGCAGGTCCACCCCCAGGACGACACCGCCCGGTATCTCCAGCACCCGGGTGTGCCCGTCCGGGCAGCGCAGCAGCGGTGGCGGATGTCCGGCCCGGGCCACCAGGGCCCGCCCGGTGGCCGGGTCGAGGCGCAGGTAGCAGCAGCTCGCGAACTGTCCCGGATCCAGGTCGATGAGCAGGCGGTTGGTACCGCTCAGCACCTCGTCGGGCGGCCGGTCGCCGAGCGCGAAGGCCCGCACGGCGCTGCGCAGCTGGCCCATGGTGGCCGCCGCCTGCACCCCGTGCCCCTGCACGTCGCCGATGACCAGGGCCAGCCCGTCGCCCGCCTCGACGACGTCGTACCAGTCCCCGCCCACGTCCAGGCCCTGGGTGCCCGGCAGGTAGCGGCCCGCCGTCTCCACCCCCGGGTGCGCCGACAGCCGCCGGGGCAGCAGGGCCTGCTGCAGACCGCGGGCGAGCGCGGCCTCGCTGTCGTAGCGCTGCGCCCGCTCCATGGCGTGCGCGATCAGCCCGGCGAGCGCGGTGAGGACCGTACGCTCCTCCGTGCTGAAGCCGCGCGACCGGTCGAAGCCGAGGATGCAGGAGCCGACCGGCCGGCCGGAGGCGATCAGCGGCAGGAAGGCGCGGGCGCCCTCCTCGGCGTCCAGCGGAATGCCCGGGTAGGTCGCGGCGAGCTGCCGCATCGACTCGAAGAACAGCGGCCGCCCGCTGGTCAGGGTCTCCACCCCGGGCAGGCGCGCGTGCAGGCCGACGCCCTCGAAGGGGGAGAGGAAGTCCTGCGGGAAGCCCGTCTCCCAGGCCAGGTACAGGTGCCGCTCCTGGAGCAGGTAGATCGCCAGGCGGCGGCCACCGAACGCGGGCAGCAGCTCCTGCGTCACGACCGCCGACACCTGACGGGCGGTCACCGCGTCCGTCAGCGCGATGGCGAGCGCGATCGGCCGGTACAGCGGCGTCAGCGGCGGTTCCCCGGCGCCCGCGCCCTCGGGGAGGTGCAGCGCGGCCACGGCCGGGCCGTCGGGTGCGGCCTCCCCGGGCGCGTCCATCCGGCCGGCCGGTACGAGCGTGCAGGTGAGGATGTCCGCGCCGGGGTGCACGGACAGCGCGAGCCAGTCGCCCTCCCCGGGCCCGGCCCCCTCCGCGTGCGGCCGCCGGACATGGACGTGCGCCGGCTCATGGGACAGCAGTACACCGCGCAGATGGTCGTCGTACGGCGGCCCGGTCAGCCACGGCATCGCCTCCCACAGCGGCCGGCCCAGCAGCCGGGACCGCTCGACGCCCGCCATCCGGGCCGCGGCCTCGTTGACGTACACGATCAGGCCGAGCCGGTCCAGGCAGAACACCCCCTGCGGCAGCAGGTCGGCCGCGCCGTCCGCCGACGCGGCCGGACCGGGGTCGAGGACGACCCCGGAGACGGGGGCCGTCTCGTCGCCGGCCGCGCCCGGGCACACGTCGAGCAGCAGGGGAGCGCCGTCCCCGGACCGCAGGCGCAGCGGCGAGGCCGGCGGCTTCCCGTCGGCGGTCTCGCGCAGCACCGCCACGATCCGGTGGGCTTCGGCCGGGGACAGGGCGTCCGCGAGCGCCGGGGCGGTGCCCGCGAACTCCCCGGGCCGCAGTCCCAGCAGCGCGTGCAGCCGGTCGTCCGCGCGCACCGCCGAGGTCGCCGGGTCCCAGGTGAACCGGCCCACGCGGGCCTCCGCCGGCCCCACCGCGGGCGGCCGCACGCACAGCGGTTCCCCGTCCCAGGCGACCGTCGTCTCGTCTCCGTCGGCGAGCCCGAGCAGCTCGGCGCCAAGACCCTCGGCGAGCCGCGCGAGCAGTTCCGGGTCGAGCAGTTCGTCCACGGTGTCGGAGGTGGCGGGGCGCAGCACCGTGAGGACACCCAGGGGTTCGAGGCCGCCCGGCACGGGCACGTGCATCGACCCGAACGGGAAGGGCAGCCCGGCCGCGAACTGCGGGTAGCGGCGCACCGTCTCCGTGGCGTTCGGTAGCACGACCTGGACGCCGAGCCGGTAGGCGTCGGCCACCGGGAAGGGCCGGCCCACGTGCAGCCGCCACCAGGGCCGGAACAGCGGGCCCGGCAGCCCGGCGAGCACCGCGAGGCGCAGCAGCCTCGGGGTGCGGGAGCGCAGGTACACGCCCGCGACACGTCCCCCGGCCGCGCTCAGGGCGCCGGTCGAGGCGTCGACCAGCAGCGCGGCTAGGCGGGCCCGCGTCCGGCCCCCCGGGTCTCCGCTCCCAGCCATGGGCCCTACCTCGTCCCGCAACGCCGGGTGGCTGACACAGCAAGAATGCGCCACCAGAGTGGCAGAACGCACCCGGGCGGGTGAAGACCCCGGACACCGGCTTCCGCACCGACCGACGGGCGGTCCCGCACGGGCGAGCGGACCCGCACGGGCCTGACGGTCCCGCAGGGGCGAGCGGGACCGGCGCCGGCCGCATCCGCGCGAACGGCGACCACACCGCGGGGTCCCCTTCTGGGTCCCCCGCCGCCCGGTGTTCCCACCCCAGGGCCTCACACCTTCGCCGCAGCCAGGTGGCGGGAGCCTCCGCGCACTCCTAGTAATGAAGTCCGTACTGCCGCGCGCCGCACCCGGGGGCGCTGGTGCGGCCGCATCCCCTCCTGGAGCCGAGATGACCACGCCCACTCCGCCCTCCCGACCCGACCACCACGGCGTCATACCGCCCGTACTGTCCGTGGCCGAAACCGGCCCCTCCTCGTCCGATCCCGGGACCCGACCCGAACCGCCCCCACCGCCGACCGGCACCGAGGTGCCGGGCGCCGGGGCGCCGGACCCGGACGGACGCCACGGCGATCCGCTGCAGGGCCTGGTCCACATGGCGGTGGCCGACCGTCCCCTTGAGGATGTCGCCAGGCTGATCACCCTGCTGGAACGCTCGCCCGAACACGCCCGGACCACGGCGGACGCGCTGCGCGCCGCCGGGGTGGACCGGCCCGTGGAGGACGTCTCCCGGCTGGTCGACATCCTCACCCGGCCGCCCCGGGACTCCCGGAGCGCGGACGTCGTGATCCGCGCCGCCGCCGAGTGCCGTCCGCTGGACGAGGTCACCCGGCTGATGGAACTGCTGCACCGCACTCGCGCGGAGCCGCACTGTGTGCGCGCCGCGGTCGAGGCCGTCGCCGTCAACCGTCCGGTCGAGGAACTCGCCGAGCTGATCGCCCGCCTGGCCGCCGACGGGGCGCCACCGGTCTTCGCGGCGCTGCCGGCGCCGCCCGAGGAGGCCGTCGCGGAGCCCGTCGAACCACCGCCCGCCCCCGCCC
>NZ_JAJSZC010000119.1:0-24356 GCF_036815105.1 Streptomyces sp. IBSBF 3136 | reverse complement strand
CCCCCAGCGACGAACCCCTCGGCGTCCCCGCCCTGCTCATCGCCTCCTTCCCGCTGGACACCACCCGCCGGCACGCCGCCCCCGGCCCGCTCACCGACTTCCTGGTGCAGCGGGCGGCGGACGCCTACGCCGAACTGCTCGCCAGCTGGCGCCCGGTGACCGACGGAATGATCGACCTCGTACCCGGGCCGCTTGGCAAGGGTGAGCTGGACGGCGCGCTGCGGCAGGCGATCCTGGAACGGCTGCCGCGCACCGCCTTCCTGCCGCCGGCCGTCCGTGCCAGGGGCGACGAGGAGGACGAGGACCTCCCGGAGGCACTGCGTCCGCGGGACGCCGAAGTGGTGGAGGGCGCGGGCGCGGACACCGTACGGGTGCTCGCGGAGGTGCTGCCCACCCTGCTGCCCGCCGGACTCGAACGGCGCGCGGAACTGCGCGTGCTCGGTGTCGCCCGGCTCCCGCTCGCCGACGCCATCGACCGGCTGGCCGGGCTTGAGAAGGCCCCCGACTGGTGGTGGCGGCTGTACGACAGCCTCGCCGGGATCGATCCCGACCGGCTCTCCGGGCTGCCGGTACCGCTGGCCGGCACCGCCGCCGAGGCGTTCGGCACCGGGGCGGGACGCACCGCCGTCGGACCCCGGCAGATCCTGCTGCCCTCCGCGGACGGCGCCCGGATCGACCCCGACGTGCTCGGCCGGCTCGGGCTGAAGGTCGCCCACGAGGACGCCGCGCACCCGCTGCTGGAGAAGCTGGGCGCGCTGCCCGCGACCCCGCGCGCGGTGCTGACCACCCCGCAGGTGCGGGCCGCCGTGGCGGCGTCGCTGGACGACGAGGGCGGCGCGCTGTGGGAGGAGGACGCCCTCGACGCCGAGGAACTGGCCGACACCGTCCTGGCGCTGGTGCGTGACGCGGGCCTGGAACCCGGCGACGAACCGTGGCTGGGCGCCCTCGCGCTGCCCGACGAGGACGGCGAACTCGCCCCGGCCGGCGAGCTGGTGCTGCCCGGCAGCGCCTTCGCGCGGGTGCTGCGCCCCGACGAACTGGCCGCCGTGGACGCCGAACTGGCCGACCGGTGGGGCGAACAGCCGCTGACCGCCTGCGGGGTCCTCGCGGACTTCGCGCTCGTCCGCGCCACGGACGTCGTCCTCGATCCGGACGAACTGGAGCCCCGGGAGGGCGACTTCGCCGAGCCGGACGACGTGGGCCTGCTGGACGCCGTCGACGTGTGGTGCGAGGACATCCTCGACCGCTTCCCGGACACGCCCGTACCGCCGGTCGCCACCGAGCTGGTCGCCGTCCGGGACCTCGACCTGGTGGACGACGACCACTGGCCCGAGGCGCTCGCGCTGCTCGCCCGGCCGCCGCTGCGCGACGCGCTCACCCAGCCGGTGCGCGTCCTGCTGCCCGACGGCACCCACGAGGTCGTCCGCCCCTACACCGCCTGGTGGCTGCGCGGGCACCCGGTCCTCGCCGGGCGCCGGCCGGCCGGACTGCTCGCGGCCGGCGGCGACCCGCTGCTGCGCGGACTGTACGACGAGGCCGACGCCACCGGCTTTGACGACGAGCAGGTGCTGCGCGCGCTCGGCGTACGGACCTCCGTGTCCGCGCTGCTGGACGAGCCCGGCGGCGCGGCCGAACTGCTGGACCGCCTCGCCGACCCCGAGCGCCCGGTCGGCCCGGCTCAACTGCACGGGCTGTACGGTGCGTTGGCGGAGCTTGACCCGGACCGGGTGACCCTCCCCGACGAGCTGCGGGCCGTGGTCGACGGGCGGGTGCGTGTGGTGGACGCGGCCGAGGCGGTGGTCGTGGACTCCCCGGACCTGCTCCCCTTCACCTCCGGCGTCCCGCTGCTGCCGGTCCCCCCGTCCCGGGCCGCCGAGCTGGCCGAACTGTTCCAGGTGCGGCGGCTGAGCGAGTCCGTCACCGGCGAGGTCCACTCCGAGGGCGCCGAGCACGACGTACCGGAGCCGGTGCGGGTGCTGCTGGGCCCGCGCACCCCCGCCACCTACGTCGAGCACGAGGAGCTGGTCGTCGACGGCGTCGAGATCGACTGGCGGCTCACCGACGACGGCGTCCTGCACGCGGCCACCCTGGAGGGCGTCGCCGCCGGCCTCGCCTGGGCGGCCGCCCAGTGGCCCCGCCGCTTCGAGGTCGCGGCCCTGCTGGAGGACCCGTCCCGCACGGAGGAGCTGGCGCGCGACCGGTGGTTCGACTGAGACAGGGGTCCACCGCGACCCTTCACTGGTTTATTCAGCAATTTTCAAATTCCGTACAACCTTTCCCGTGCATCGCGAATCTGATCACGTGAGCCAGCAGGCTCCCAAGATCAGTTGGGGCCGGCGACGATGACGCACCGTACGGTGCGGCCGCCGGCCCCACTCTCCATACAGGGGAACGCATGCGCATACGTGCCACCGTGGCCGCCGTCACCGGCGCCCTGGCCCTCTCCGCCCTCGTCGTGCCGGCCGCGCAGGCCGCCGACTCCGCGCCGTCGTACAAGGCGGCCGCCGCGAAGGTCCTCTCGCACGCCGGTTCCGGCAAGAGCGCCTTCAGCTCCGCCGACGAGCCCGCCGACCTGGGCGTCACCTTCTCGGACCTCAAGATCGCCTCGGCGATCAAGGTCGGTACGACCAACCACGTCACCACCACGGTCACCTACACGATGACCCACGACGCCAACTACGTCCTCGGCTCGGACGACTTCGACAACGGCCCGTTCATCTACAAGGAGTCCACGGGCGGCATCCTGTTCGGCGACGCGCCGGCCAGCTGCACCGCCACCTCGGCCACCGTCGCCAGCTGCAAGGGCCTCATCGACGTCTACCCGGCCGACGACGAGCTGCTGAACGTGGACGCCGGTAGCTGGAAGGCGGGTGCGCTGGCCGTCCAGTACAGCACCGGCGCCGGTTCCGAGACGGACGCGCTGGGGACCACCCTCGTCCAGCGCTACTCCAAGCTCACGGTCAACGCCTCGCCCGAGCCGGTGAAGAAGGGCAAGACCATCACGGTCACGGGCAAGCTCTCCCGCGCCAACTGGGAGGACCACCAGTACCACGGCTACACCAAGCAGTCGGTGCAGCTGCAGTTCCGCAAGAAGGACTCCAGCACCTACACGACGCTGAAGACCATCACGTCGGACTCCACGGGCAACCTGAAGACGACGACCACCGCGTCGACCGACGGCTACTTCCGCTACGCCTTCGCGGGCACCTCGACCACCCCGGCCGTCAACGCCACGGGTGACTTCGTCGACGTGCAGTAAGCGGTCATGTCGTAGTCAGCGGTACCGTCCGGCCCCGGAAGCGCACGTCGCCTCCGGGGCCGGAACGTTTCTTCCCACTTGCGTCATGAGCGGGCAATCGGCGGACAAAGAATCGCCGGGAACGGCTTCGGCCGTACAACCGGAGCCGGGTCTCGCGGATCTGATCGCCTGAGTCAACCGACTCCACGATCATCTCTCCCTCCAGGGAACCGCACATGCGCATACGCGCCACCGTGGCCGCCGTCTCCGGCGCCCTCGCCCTGTCCGCCCTCGCCGTCCCGGCCGCGCACGCGGCCACGTCGAGCGGTACGCCGTACACGATGAACGTCAGCTTCTCCGACCTCAAGGTCGCCTCGGCGATCAAGGTGGGGACGACGAACAAGGTCAGCACCACCTACACGTTCACGCTGACGCACGGCGCGGACGTGGACGTCACCGCGTCCGACTTCTACGCCGACGCCTACCTCTACCGCGGCACGCTGGACGCCCCGTCCAAGACGCTTGAGGGCGACGACTTCGCCACCTGCTCGCCCACCTCGTCGACCGCCGCCACCTGCACCGGCACCGTCGACCTCTACCCGGGCGAGGGCGAGCTGAAGAACGCCGACGCCGGCAGCTGGTCCGTCGCCGCGGAGGCGACCGCCTTCAACGGCCAGGACCCGAACAACGCCGACCTGAGCAAGGTCGGCTACGCCGAGCACGGTGACATGGCCACCACGAATCTCCAGCGCTACTCCAAGCTGACGGCCAACGCCGGCCCGGAGCCGGTGGCCAAGGGCAAGACCCTCACCACCACGGGCAAGCTCTCCCGCGCCAACTGGGAGGACAACCTCTACCACGGCTACACCAGCCAGCCGGTCAAGCTGCAGTTCCGCAAGGCGGGCACCACCACGTACACCACCGTCAAGACGGTCTCCTCCGACTCGTCGGGCAACCTGAAGGCCACCGCCACCGCCGCTTACGACGGCTACTGGCGCTTCAGCTTCGCGGGCACGTCGACCACCCCGGCGGTCAGCGCGACGGGCGACTACGTGGACGTGCAGTAGTCCTCACCACGAGAGCGGGGGCCGCCATGGGAGGCGGCCCCCGGTAGGCGGACGCGTACAGGTCTTACAGCCGAGCTGTGCCCCTGGGTGCGCGCCTCACAGCCTGAGATCGCGGGACATTCCCTCATGCCGGAAAGCGGCGGTCCACCCATTTCCAGGTGAGTTCCAGGGTGGCCGCCGCCACCAGCGCCACTCCCACCGCCGTCCACGGCATCGCCATGCCGACCAGTTTCAGGGCGAAGAAGGTCTGCAGGGCCGGTACCGCGAGGACCAGGAGGAAGGCGACGCCCATCGACGCCACCAGGGCGACGCGCCACCAGGTGTAGGGGCGGGCGATGATGGCCAGGACCCACATGGAGACCAGGAACAGGGTCAGTGTCGCCGCGCTGGTCTCCGCCTCCAGGGAGTCCGGGCCGGTGTAGTGGTGGCGGGCGATCAGGTACGTCACGAAGGTCGCCGCGCCGGCCACCACCCCGCCCGGGATCGAGTAGCGCATGACCCTGCGGACGAAGTGGGGTTTGGCCCGTTCCCGGTTGGGGGCCAGGGCGAGGAAGAAGGCCGGGACACCGATCGTGAGGGTGGAGAGCAGGGTCAGGTGCCGGGGCAGGAAGGGGTACTCGACCTGCCAGCACACCACCAGCACGGCGAGCAGCACCGAGTACACCGTCTTGACCAGGAACAGCGTGGCCACGCGGGTGATGTTGCCGATGACCCGGCGGCCCTCGGCCACCACCGACGGCAGGGTGGCGAAGCTGTTGTCCAGCAGGACGATCTGCGCGACCGCCCGGGTGGCCTCCGAGCCGGAGCCCATGGAGACGCCGATGTCCGCGTCCTTGAGCGCGAGGACGTCGTTCACGCCATCGCCGGTCATCGCGACGGTGTGCCCCTTCGACTGCAGCGCGCCCACCATGTCCCGCTTCTGCTGCGGGGTGACCCGGCCGAAGACGGTCCCCTCGTCCAGTGCGTCCGCCATCGCCCCGCGCTCGGCGGGCAGCCGGCGCGCGTCCACCGCCGTGCCGGACAGGCCCAGCTTGGCCGCGACCGCCCCGACGGACACCGCGTTGTCGCCGGAGACGACCTTGGCCCGGACGTCCTGCTCGGCGAAGTAGCCGAGGGTGCCGGCGGCGTCGGGCCGCAGCCGCTGTTCGAGGACGACCAGGGCGGTCGGGCGGGCGCCCCTGGCCGGCTCGGGGGCGTCCAGGTCCCGGGTGGTGCGGGCGAGGAGCAGGACCCGCAGCCCCTGCTCGTTGAGCCGCTCGGTCTCGGCCAGGGCCGGGTCGCCGTCGGCGAGCAGCACGTCGGGGGCGCCCAGCAGCCAGGTGCTGGCCTCGCCGTCGCCCTCGCTGAAGGAGGCGCCGCTGTACTTGCGGGCGGACGAGAAGGGGAGCGACTCGACGCAGCGCCACTCCTCGCTGTCGGGGTAGGCGTCGATGATCGCCTGGAGGGAGGCGTTGGGCCTGGGGTCGGACTCGCCGAGGGCACCCAGCACCCTGCGCACGTACGTCTCGTCGGCGCCGCCCAGCGGCCTGAGGCCGGTGACGTCCATGCCGCCCTCGGTCAGGGTGCCGGTCTTGTCCAGGCAGACGGTGTCGACCCGGGCCAGGCCCTCGATGGCGGGCAGTTCCTGCACCAGGCACTGCTTCCGGCCCAACCGGATGACGCCGATGGCGAAGGCCACGGAGGTCAGCAGCACCAGCCCCTCGGGCACCATCGGGATGATCCCGCCGACCGTGCGGGCCACCGCGTCCTTCAGCGCGTCGCTCTTGACCACCAACTGGGTGACGACCAGACCGATCGCGGCCGGCACCATCATCCAGGTCACGTACTTGAGGATCGTGGAGATGCCGGTGCGCAGCTCGGAGTGGACGAGGGTGAAGCGGGAGGCCTCCTCGGCGAGCTGGGCGGCGTAGGCCTCACGCCCCACCTTGGTGGCCTGGAAGGCGCCCCCGCCCGCGACCACGAAGCTGCCGGACATCACCGGGTCGCCGGGGCGTTTGACCACGGGGTCGGCCTCGCCGGTGAGCAGCGACTCGTCGATCTCCAGACCGTCGGCCTCCGCGCACACGCCGTCCACCACGACCTTGTCCCCGGGGCCTATCTCCACCACGTCGTCCAGGACGATCCCGCTGGTGGGGACCTCCACGGCGGTGCCGTCGCGGCGGACGGTCGGCCGGGACTCGCCGATCACCGCGAGCGAGTCCAGGGTCTGCTTCGCGCGCCACTCCTGGACGATGCCGATGCCGGTGTTGGCGAGGATCACGAAGCCGAACAGGCTGTCCTGGATCGGCGCGACGAACAGCATGATCAGCCACAGCACACCGATGATCGCGTTGAACCGGGTGAAGACGTTCGCCCGGACGATCTCGCCCAGCGAGCGGCTGCTGCGCACCGGCACGTCGTTGACCTGCCCGCGCGCGACGCGCTCCGCGACCTCGGCGCCGGTCAGCCCGCCCGAGCGGCTCTCGGGCAGGGCCACCGGGTGCACGGGGTCGAGTTCGGCGCCCGCGTCGATGTGCGTCATGCATTCGACGGTACGTGCGCTTTTGTCGGTTCACCTGCCGAGTGGGGTGAATTTCCGACCAGGGGATGACCGGTCGTCCTGCCCAGGTTGTACGGCTATTCGACCGACGCCGACTCCAGCGTGGCCGACCGCTTGATCGCCGCGTCCCGCCTGCGGACGTACCAGACGCCGATCAGCCCGAGCCCGCCGCCGGCCAGACAGGTCCACACCCACCAGGCGTGCCCGTGGTCCGCGAACCAGCCGTAGAAGGGGAGCTGGACCAGGAAGAGGACGAACCACACGATCGTGCCGCCGGTGATGGTGGCGACCACGGGGCCCTCCAGGGGCTCCGGCGCCTCGTGCTTGGGGGTCCACTTAGCCATGGGCACAGCTTAAGGGCCTGTCAGGTCTACGCGCGGAGATAGCGATCTGCGACTCATACCTTCATACTGAAACCGTTTGCCTTTGACCACTTCTGCTCGTATGAAACTCCAATGGGGCTCGGGGGAACCCCGTCGGTGATGAGGTTCCGCATGTCCACCTCGGCGCCTGCCAAGGTCCCCACCCCCGAGAAGCCGGGCGGCTCGCCCGCCTACGGCGCTCTCGACCGCTACTTCAAGATCTCGGAACGCGGCAGCACCCTGGGCCGCGAGATCCGTGGCGGTTTCGCCACCTTCTTCGCGATGGCGTACATCATCGTGCTGAATCCGATCATCCTCGGCAGCGCGAAGGACATGTACGGGCACCATCTGAACAACGGCCAGCTGGTCACGGCTACCGTCCTGACGGCCGCGTTCACCACGCTGCTCATGGGTGTCATCGGCAACGTGCCGATCGCGCTCGCCGCCGGCCTCGGTGTGAACTCGGTCGTCGCGCTCCAGCTCGCCCCCCGCATGTCCTGGCCGGACGCCATGGGCATGGTCGTGCTGGCCGGCTTCGTGGTCATGCTGCTGGTCGCCACGGGCCTGCGCGAGCGCGTGATGAACGCCGTGCCGTTCGGCCTGCGCAAGGCGATCTCGATCGGTATCGGCCTGTTCATCATGCTGATCGGCCTGGTCGACGCGGGTTTCGTCACCCGCATCCCGGACGTCGCCCAGACCACCGTCCCGCTCCAGCTCGGCGTGGGCGGTCACCTCACCGGCTGGCCGGTGCTGATCTTCATCCTGGGCGCGCTGCTCACCTTCGCCCTGATCGTGCGCAAGGTGCCGGGCGCGATCCTGATCTCCATCGTCGGGATGACCGTCCTCGCGCTGATCATCAACGCCGTCGCCACGGTCCCGAACTGGGGCCTGACGGTTCCCAAGTGGCCGGGCAACCCGCTGGCCACCCCCGACTTCGGCCTGGTCGGCCAGGTCAGCCTCTTCGGCGGCTTCGGCAAGGTCGGCGTGCTGACCGGGATCCTCTTCGTCTTCACGGTCCTGCTGTCGTGCTTCTTCGACGCGATGGGCACGATCATGGGCATCAGCGACGAGGCCAAGCTGACCGACGCCCAGGGCTACATGCCGGGCATCAACAAGGTCCTCTTCGTCGACGGCCTCGCGGTCGCGGCGGGCGGCGCCACCTCCTCCTCGGCCACCACCGCGTTCGTGGAGTCCACTGCCGGTGTCGGCGAGGGCGCGCGCACGGGCTTCGCGAACATCGTCACGGGCGGCCTGTTCACCGTGGCCCTCTTCCTCACGCCCATCGCCACGATGGTCCCTTCGCAGGCGGCCACCCCGGCGCTGATCGCGGTCGGCTTCCTGATCCTGTCGAACTCCGTCAAGGAGATCGACTGGGCGGACTACACCATCGCGATCCCGGCTTTCGTGACCATGCTCATGATGCCGTTCACCTACTCGATCACCAACGGCATCGGCATGGGCTTCATCACCTTCGTCGTCCTGCGCCTGGCGGCCGGCCGGCCCCGGGACATCCCGGTCCCGATGTACGTCGTCTCGGCGGTCTTCGCCTTCTACTACCTGATGCCGGCCCTCGGCCTGACCTGAGACGGGGGCGTCAGGTGACGCCGTAGAACCTCTCCGTCTCCTCGACGGCGGTCTGGAACCGTTCGTCGAAGTCGTCCCGAATGAGCGTGCGGACCACATAGTCCTGCACGCTCATTCCCCTTTTGGCCGCGTGGTGCCGGAGCCTCTCGAGCAGCTCCCCGTCCATCCGCAGGCTGAGCACAGTGGTCCCCATGGGTACGAGGGTCGCCACTCCGGGCCGTCCCATGCGTCGCTTTTCCGAACCGTGTCACTCGTTCGGGTGATCGCTGGGTTCAGTGGCGGGCATCACGGGCTCCAGGCGTGTCGCGTTGGTCTTTAGTCAGGGTAATGAGTTACTCTAAAGAACATGCCGGACCTCACCCATGGCGACGACGCTGCCGCCGTGAACTCCCTCCGCTCCGCCGTGATGCGGCTGTCCCGTCGGCTCAAGCACCAGCGGGTCGACGAGTCCCTCAGCCCCACCGAGATGTCGGTGCTGGGCACGCTGTCCAACTGCGGCAGTGCCACGCCGGGCGAGCTCGCCCGCAAGGAGCACGTCCAGCCGCCGTCGATGACCCGCATCGTCGCGTTGCTCGAGGGCAAGGGGCTGGTCCGTCTGGAGCCGCACCCCGAGGACCGCCGCCAGAAGGTCGTCACCAGGACCGAACAGGCCGAGGCGATGCTCCAGGAGAGCCGCCGCAAGCGCAACGCGTTCCTGGCGGGCCTGGTCGACGGCCTCGACGAGGACGAGTGGGCCAAGCTGCGTGCGGCCGCCCCCGTGCTGGAGAAGCTCGCTCACCTGTAACCAGCCCCCGAAGGAGGCGAACGCTTTTGAGTTCGGGATCCGGAACACCTTCCGCCCCCGCACCGACGTCCACCCACGAATCCCGCAAGTCCTCGATGTTCAGCTCGTTGAAGATCCGCAACTACCGTCTCTTCTTCGTCGGGCAGGTCGTCTCCAACACCGGTACCTGGATGCAGCGCATCGCGCAGGACTGGCTGGTGCTCAGCCTCACCGGTTCCTCCGCGGCCGTCGGCATCACCACCGCCCTGCAGTTCCTTCCGATGCTGCTGTTCGGCCTGTACGGCGGCGTCCTCGTGGACCGGCTGCCCAAGCGCCCCACGCTGCTGGTGACCCAGTCGGCCATGGCCGTCACGGGACTCGCGCTCGCCTTCCTGACCCTCTCCGGTCACGTGCAGGTGTGGCACGTCTACGTCGCCGCCTTCGCCGTCGGTCTGGCCACCGTGGTCGACAACCCGGCCCGGCAGTCCTTCGTCTCCGAGATGGTCGGCCCGGACCAGTTGCATAACGCGGTCAGCCTGAACTCCGCGAACTTCCAGTCCGCCCGCCTCGTCGGCCCCGCCGTCGCGGGCGTCATGATCACCGGCGTGGGCACCGGCTGGGCGTTCCTCTTCAACGGACTGTCCTTCGTCGCCCCGCTGGCCGGCCTGCTGCTGATGCGCGGCCGTGAGCTGCACGTGGTCCAGCGCGCGCCTCGCGGCAAGGGCCAGCTGCGGGAGGGACTGCGGTACGTGGCGGGCCGCCCGGAGTTGATCTGGCCGATCGTCCTCGTCGGCTTCATCGGCACCTTCGGCTTCAACTTCCCGGTGTGGCTGTCGGCCTACGCCGACGACGTCTTCCACGCCGGGGCCGGCGCCTACAGCCTCTTCAACACGCTGATGGCCGTCGGCTCGCTCGGCGGCGCACTGCTGGCCGCCCGCCGCGGCACCGCCCGGCTGCGTCTGCTGATCGCCGCGGCGCTGGCCTTCGGCGCGCTGGAGACCGTGGCCGCGCTGGCGCCGTCGTACTGGCTGTTCGCGCTGCTCATGGTGCCGATCGGGGTGTGCGGCCTCACGGTCAACGTCACCGCGAACACCTCCGTGCAGATGGCCACCGACCCGGCCATGCGCGGCCGTGTGATGGCCCTGTTCATGATGGTGTTCATGGGCGGTACGCCGATCGGCGCGCCGGTCGTCGGCTGGATCACCGACACCTACGGCCCCCGGGTCGGCTTCGCCCTCGGCGGCCTCATCTCGGCCGCCGCGGCCGCCTGCGTCGGCCTGGCCCTCGCCCGGGTCGGCGGCCTGCGGGTGTCGGTCGGCTGGCACCGCGGCCATCCGCGGGTGCGGTTCGTCCCGCGCGAGCGGGAGCGGCTGGCCACGGCCGCCTGAGCGCCCGGCCCGCGGGGTCCTACCGGACCCTGCGGGCCAGCACCTGCCCCGGCCACCCGTCCTCGCCGTGCCGGTAGGACTCGGTGCGGACGAAGCCGTTGCGCTCGTAGTAGGCGACCAGCCCGCCGTCGCCGCCCGCGTAGCAGTCCACCCGGAGCAGGGAGATCCCGGCCCGGCGGGTCTCCTCGGCCGCGTGCGCGAGCAGGGCGGCGCCGGTGCCGCGGCCCGCGGCGCGCCGGTCGCGGGCGAGCAGGTGGATGTACCGCTCGGGCTCGTCGGCCGGCGCCAGATAGGGGCCGGGGCCGTCCGTGAGGGTGAGCGTGGCGACCGGGGCCCCGTCCACCTCGGCGATCCAGGGCATGCCCTCGGTGACGTACCGCTCCACCAGCGCAACCGCCCGCGGGTCGCCCGACCAGGACTCGGTGCCCCACTGCCGGGTCCGGCCCTGCGCGACCAGCCACGTCACGGCGCTGTCGAGCATGCCGAGGATCACGGGTATGTCGTCAGGGCCGCCCGCTCTGATGATGGTCTTCCCGTTGTTCTCCATGCCGCCGATCATGCCCGGCCCGGGCCGCCGGATCAGCGGGTTCCGGCGAATTCCGGGCCGCCCGCGCACCGCTTCCGGTGTTCCCCGGGCCGCCCGCGCACCGCGTCCGGTGTTCCCCGGGCCGCCCGCGCACCGCGTCCCGCGGGCGGCTGGCCCCGTGATCCGTTCCCTGCCAGGGTGACGCCATGAGACTCTTCGCCGCCGTGCTGCCCCCCGAGGACGTGACGGACGAGCTGGCGGCCGAGGTGGCCCTGTTGCGCCGGCTGCCCGGTGCCGACGGGCTGCGGTGGACCGGCCGCCCCGGCTGGCACTTCACGCTCGCCTTCTACGGCGAGGTCGGCGACGAACTCGTACCGGACCTGTGCGACCGGCTGGGGAAAGCGGCCCGGCGCACCGACCCGTTCCCGCTGGCCGTGTCGGGCGGCGGGCAGTTCGGGCACGGCAGGGCCCTGTGGGCGGGCGCCCGCGGTGACCTGGACGCCCTGCGGCTGCTGGCCGACCGGGCGGAGGCGGCGGCCCGGAAGGCGGGGGTGCCGATGGGCGAGCACCGCCGCTACAAGGCCCATCTGACGGTGGCGCGCAGCCGGGACGGGGTGGACGCGCGCCCGTACGTGGAGGGCCTGCGCGACTTCACCAGCCGCACCTGGACCGTGGCCGATCTGGTGCTGGTGCGCAGCGACCTGCCCACCTCCGGGGTGCCCGGGGAGCAGCCCCGGTACGAGGCGGTCGCCCGCTGGGCACTCGGCCGGGCCGGTTAGGCTCGTGGTGTGGACCCCAAAACCCGGAACCGGATCATGGCCGGTGTGCTTGTGCTGATGTTCGTGGTGGTGGCCGTGGCGGCGGCGGTCAGGTAGCGACCCGGCCGGACGCCGGGGAACCGCCTGCCGCCGCGCGGTTCCCCGACGCCGAGGCGCTACCAGGCGAAGGCCTCCGGGGACGGCCCCGGGCCCGGGAAGATCTCGTCCAGGCCGGTCAGCAGCTCCTGCGACAGCTCCAGCTCGACGGCCCTGAGGGCCGACTCCAGCTGCTCGGCGGTGCGCGGGCCGACGATCGGGCCGGTCACCCCCGGCCGGGTCAGCAGCCACGCCAGGGCGGCCTCGCCGGGCTCCACGCCGTGCTTGTCGAGCAGGTCCTCGTAGGACTGGATCTGCGCGCGTGCGGTGGGGTCGGACAGGGTGTCGGCGGCCCGCCCGGAGGCGCGGCGCCCGCCCTGCACCTCCTTCCTGATCACACCGCCGAGCAGACCGCCGTGCAGCGGCGACCAGGGGATGACCCCGAGGCCGTACTCCTGGGCGGCCGGGATGACCTCCATCTCGGCGCGCCGCTCGGCGAGGTTGTACAGGCACTGCTCGCTGACCAGGCCGATGGTGCCGCCCCGTCGTGCGGCGGCCTCGTTGGCCTGGGCGATCTTGTAGCCGGGGAAGTTGGAGGAGCCGACGTAGAGGATCTTGCCCTGCTGGATCAGGACGTCGATCGCCTGCCAGATCTCCTCGAAGGGGGTGTTCCGGTCGATGTGGTGGAACTGGTAGACGTCGATGTGGTCCGTCCGGAGACGCTTGAGGCTGGCGTCGACGGCCCGGCGGATGTTGACCGCGGACAGCTTGTCGTGGTTGGGCCAGGCGTCGCCGTCGGCGGCCATGTTGCCGTACACCTTGGTGGCCAGCACCACTTTCTCGCGGCGCTCGCCGCCCTGGGCGAACCAGTTCCCGATGATGGACTCGGTCCGGCCCTTGTTCTCGCCCCATCCGTAGACGTTGGCGGTGTCGAAGAAGTTGATGCCCGCGTCCAGCGCCGCGTCCATGATCGCGTGACTGTCGGCCTCGTCGGTCTGCGGGCCGAAGTTCATGGTGCCGAGGACGAGTCGGCTGACCTTGAGTCCGGTGCGTCCTAGCTGCGTGTACTTCATGAGGTCCTAGCCAACGGCTTGGAGTGCGCTCCAGGCAAGGGCGGCTGGTCAGTCCTGGGGGAACTCGTCGGTCTTGAGGGTGAGTCCCACGACGGTGCCGGTGAGGTCCAGGTCGTTGCCGAAGGCCACCGTGGTCTCGATCTCGTAGCCGCCTTCCTTGGGCTGGGTGTAGACGTGGCACCGGCGCTGGTAGGGGTCGGCGACGAGGTAGACCGGGACCTCCGCCTCGGCGTAGGCGGCCTTCTTGGGGCCGTAGTCGTTGGCCGCGGTGCCCTTGGAGATGACCTCGGCGGCGAACTCGACGTCGCTGTGCCGCCATTGGCCGGCCGGCGTCTTCTCGGCCCCCTCGGAGATCACCGTCACGTCCGTCGCGAAGCCGTTGAGGTGGCCCGGATAGTCGATCCGGACGTCGGACTTCACCCGTTTCCGGGGGTACTTGGTGCGCAACTGCTCGACGATGTCCAGGATGATTTCCCAGTGGGTGTCCCGCTGCGGCGACATGAAGACGGTCCCCTCGACGATCTCGACCTTGTATCCCTCGGGGACGGGCATCTTCTCGAGCCGCTCGAACAGATCGTCGAGCGTGATCGGGTTGTCGCTCTCGGCCATCGCGATCCTGTCTTCGAGGACGGTCATCGTGGCGCTCCTCCCCGGCCGCTCCGTCGACGATTGCGGCCGCGCGGTTCAACGATACGCACGGTGACCGGGAGGCGCCGGGATCAGGTCAATCCGTTCCGGCCACGTACGCCTGTCCGAACCCCCACGCCTCCCACATCGCCCCCGCGAACGCCCCCGCGATCCGGTGCTCGCCGCTCTCGTTGGGGTGCGTCCCGTCGTACGTGTCGGCGTGGATGTCGTACGACTCCGGCGGCGAGGCCAGCAGGATCGGGGACCGGGGCTCGTCCAGGTCGGCGACCGCCTTCGCGAGCAGGACGTTGAAGCGGTCCACCTGCTCGGCGAAGGGCGGGTCCAGTTCGGCCCTGATGTTCGGGATCACCGGCAGCAGCACCATCCGGATCCGCGGGGCGGCCGCGCGCGCCTCGGCGACGAAGGCCCGCACGTTCTCGGCCGTCTGCTCCGCGTTGGTGTAGAAGCCCAGGTCGATGAGGCCGAGGGAGACGAGCAGGACGTCCGGCCGGCAGGTGCGCACCGCCTCGCCGATCAGCGGGGCCATGTGCAGCCAGCCCTCGCCCCAGCCGGCCAGGTGGGCCCGCGGGAAGCGCGGGTCGGCGTAGTCCAGGGAGGTCGGGGCGTCGGCCTGTTTGTCGTACAGGGCCTCGCGCGGGCCGACGAAGGTGAAGGGACCCTCGTACGACGTGCGCAGGTGCTGCCACAGCCGGTGACGCCACGTGTGCTCGCCTGCGCTCCCGATCGTCATGGAGTCACCGACGGGCATGAACCTGAGCATCCGCTCATGATGGACGATCACGCGGACCGGTGGGGTGTGAGGCCCGCCACCCTCGGTGCACCGACGCGGACGCACACCCCGTAAACACCCGCCGGAAATGGCAGGCTTGGGGCATGCGTCGACCGTTCGCCCTGCTCGCCGGGGTCCTCCTCCTGGGTGCCTGCGCGCTGCCCGCCTCCGCCGCCGACGGCGGCACCGGTGACGAAGGGTTCACCATCAAGGACCCGCGGATCACGGAGTCCAGCGGCCTGGCCGCCTCCCGTCTGCATCCCGGCATCTACTGGACGCACAACGACAGCGACGACGGGCCGTACATCTACGCGGTCGACAGCCGGACGGGCCGCACCGTCGCCACGGTGACCCTGCGCGGCATCGGCTCCCCGCGCGACGTGGAGGCCATCTCCATCGGGTCCGACCACCAGATCTACGTCGGCGACATCGGCGACAACCTCGACGGCAAGTGGCCGTACGTGTGGATCTACCGGCTGCCCGAGCCGAAGGTGCTGAAGGACCAGACGGTCCGGGCCACCCAGTACGTCGTGAAGTACGCCAACGGGGCCAGGAACGCCGAGTCGCTGCTCGTGCACCCCCGGACCGGGCGCGTGTACATCATCGACAAGAAGGAGGACGGCGGTCACCTGTACGAGGGGCCCGCGCACCTGAGCACCTCGGGCACGAACGTGTTCAAGCCGATCGCCGCCGTGGACCTGTGGGCCACCGACGCCGCCTTCTCGCCGAACGGCCGGCAGCTCGCCGTGCGGGGCTACTTCGGCGGCATCCAGTACGACTGGAACGGCGGCAGGATCAAGCGGGTGGGCCGGCTGGACGTGCCCCTCCAGGGACAGGGCGAGTCGGTCTCGTACTCGGCCGACGGGACGAAGCTGATGTACGGCACCGAGGGCGCCGACAGCGAGGTGCTGGCGCAGGACGCGCCGGCCGGGGCGTCGGACAACGCGCCCACCGGCGGCGGCAGTTCGGCCTCCGGCGGCGGCGCGGGCGCCGACGGCAACGGGACCCTGAAGATCGGTGCCGTGGTGGTGGCCGTGGGCGCGGCCGCCCTCTTCGGGCTGCGGCGGCTGCGGCGCCGGAACTGACACGGCCCGGAGACGCGAAGGGCGCCCGGTGTGCCACCGGGCGCCCTCCTGACCGGAGCTGTCGGGAGGTCAGAGCCTCTCGATCACGTAGTCCACGCACTTCGTGAGCGCCTCGACGTCCGCCGGGTCGATCGCCGGGAACATGGCGATGCGCAGCTGGTTGCGGCCGAGCTTGCGGTACGGCTCGGTGTCCACGATGCCGTTGGCGCGCAGCACCTTGGCGACGGCCGCGGCGTCGATCTCGTCGGAGAAGTCGATCGTGCCGATGACCTGCGAGCGCTTGGCCGGGTCGGAGACGAACGGGGTGGCGTGCTTGGACTCCTCCGCCCAGCTGTACAGGCGGGTCGAGGAGTCCTTGGTGCGGCCGGTGGAGAAGGCGAGGCCGCCCTGCCCGTTGAGCCACTCCAGCTGCTGGTTGAGCAGGAAGAGGGTGGCGAGGGCCGGGGTGTTGTACGTCTGGTTCTTGCGGGAGTTGTCGATCGCCGTGGGCAGCGAGAAGAACTCGGGGACGTGGCGGCCGCTCGCGTGGACGCGCTCGGCGCGCTCGATCGCGGCCGGGGAGAAGATGCCGATCCACAGGCCGCCGTCGGAGGCGAAGGACTTCTGCGGGGCGAAGTAGTACACGTCCGTCTCGGCGATGTCGACCGGGAGGCCGCCCGCGCCTGAGGTGGCGTCGACCAGGACCAGCGCGCCCTCGTCGGCGCCGGCCACCCGCTCGATCGGCATGGCCACACCGGTGGAGGTCTCGTTGTGCGTGTACGCGTAGACGTCGACCCCGGCCTCGGCGCGCGCCTCGGGGTGGGTGCCGGGGTCGGCGGCGATGACGGTGGGCTCGGCCAGCCAGGGGGCGAGCTTGGCCGCCTTGGCGAACTTCGAGGAGAACTCGCCGAAGGTGAGGTGCTGGGACTTGTTCTCGATCAGTCCGTGGGTGGCGATGTCCCAGAAGGCGGTGGAGCCGCCGTTGCCGAGGACGACCTCGTAGCCCTCGGGCAGTGAGAACAGGGAGCCGATGCCCTCACGGACCTGGCCCACCAGGTTCTTCACGGGGGCCTGGCGGTGGGAGGTGCCGAGCAGGGAGCTTCCGGTGGCGGCGAGGGCGTCGAGCGCCTCGGTGCGCACCTTGGAGGGGCCAGCGCCGAATCGACCGTCGGCGGGCTTGATGTCAGCGGGAATCTGGATGTCGGCCACGAGTCGGAGGGTATCGGCTAGACGAAACGGGACGGAACCGTGTCCGTCCGATGAGACGAGTTCACCGCCCCCTGGACTTGTGAGGTCGTACGACGAATTCGAGGAGGTTGTGGACGGCGGACGGTCACTTTCCGTGGTCGTGTGCATCCTGGAACGCATGACGGATCTCTCGGGTCTTGCGGCGGAGCTGCGTGGGGTCGTCCGGGGCGAGGTCGGCTTCGACGTCACCGCCCGGGCGCTGGTGACCATGGACGCGTCCAACTACCGGCGGGTCCCCGCCGGGGTGGTGTCCCCGCGGGACGCCGACGACGTGGCGGCGGTGCTGGAGGTGTGCCGCGCGCGCGGAGTGCCGGTGGTGGCGCGCGGCGGCGGCACCTCCATCGCCGGGCAGGCGACCGGCACGGGCGTGGTGCTGGACTTCACCCGGCACATGAACGGCCTGCTGGAGCTCGACCCGGCCGCCCGCACCGCCGTGGTCCAGCCGGGACTCGTCCTCGACCGCCTCCAGGAGGCCGCCGCCCCGCACGGGCTGCGTTTCGGCCCCGACCCCTCCACGCACGGCCGGTGCACGCTCGGCGGGATGATCGGCAACAATTCGTGCGGCTCCCACTCGGTCGCCTGGGGGACCACCGCGGACGCGGTGCGGGAGCTGTCCGTCACCACGGCGCGCGGGCGGCGGCTGCGGCTCGGACGGGACTGGGCCGGGGCGCCCGACGGCCTGCGGGAGCTGGCGGACGGCGAACTGGCCCGGCTGCGCACCGGGTTCCCGGACCTGCCCCGCCGCATCTCCGGGTACGCCCTGGACGCGCTGCTGCCCGAGCGGGGCGCCGATGTCGCCCGCTCCTTCTGCGGCTCCGAGGGCACCCTCGGCATCCTGACCGAGGCCGTCGTCCGACTGGTCGAGGCGCCCCGCGCGCGTGTCCTCGCGGTGCTGGCGTACGCCGACGAGAGCGCGGCCGCCGAAGCCGCCGCGGGCCTGCTGCCGCACCGGCCGCTGACGGTCGAGGGCATGGCGGCCGACCTGGTGCGCTCCCCTGCCGGTCTGCCCAGGGGCGGGGCCTGGCTGTTCGTGGAGACCGGCGGGGAGTCGCCGGCCGAGGCACGCGCGCGTGCGGAGGCGGTCGTCCGCGCGGCCGACGTCGTCGACTCCCTCGTGGTGACGGACCCGGCGGCCCAGCGCACCCTGTGGCGGATCCGGGAGGACGCGAGCGGCACGGCCACCCGGATGCCGGACGGCACCGAGGCCTGGCCCGGCTGGGAGGACTGCGCCGTGCCGCCCGCCCGGCTCGGTGCCTACCTGCGGGACTTCCGCGCCCTGCTCACCGCCCACCGCCTGCGCGGCACCCCGTACGGCCACTTCGGCGACGGCTGCATCCACGTGCGCATCGACTTCGACCTGCTCACCGGCGCGGGCGTCGGCCGCTTCCGGCGCTTCTCCGAGGAACTGGCCGACCTGGTGGTGGCGCACGGCGGCTCGCTCTCCGGGGAGCACGGCGACGGCCAGGCCCGCGCGGAGCTGCTGCCGCGGATGTACGGCGAGGAGACGGTGCGGCTGTTCGAGCGGGCCAAGGCGGTCTGGGACCCGGACGACCTCCTCAATCCGGGCATGCTGGTCCGCCCGGCCCCGCTGGACGCGAACCTGCGCTTCGCCGTCCTGCCCCGCCGCCCGGTCGACGTGACCTTCGGCTACCCGGCCGACGGCGGTGACTTCGGTGCGGCCGTCCGCCGCTGCGTCGGCGTGGCCAAGTGCCGTACGACCACGGCCGCCGGACCCGCCGTCATGTGCCCCTCCTTCCGGGCGACCGGCGAGGAGGAGCACTCCACGCGCGGGCGGGCCCGGCTGCTGCACGAGATGCTCGCGGGCGAGCTGATCACGGACGGCTGGCGGTCCCCGCAGGTCAGGGACGCGCTGGACCTGTGCCTTTCCTGCAAGGGCTGCCGCTCGGACTGCCCGGTCGGCGTCGACATGGCCACCTACAAGGCCGAGTTCCTGCACCACCACTACGCGGGGCGGCGCCGCCCGGCCGCGCACCACACCCTGGGGCGGCTGCCGGTCTGGCTGCGCTGGGTGGCCCGGACCCGCACGGCCCCGCTGCTCAACGCGCTCGCGCGGATCGGCCCGCTGGCACGGCCGGCGAAACGGCTGGGCGGGATCGCGGCCGAGCGGGAGATCCCGGAGCTCGCGCGCGAGCCCTTCAGCCGCTGGTGGCGGCGCAGGAAACCGCGGACCACCGGCGACCTGGCCGTCCTTTGGCCCGACACCTTCACCGAGCACCTCTCGCCCTCCGTCGGGCGGGCGGCCGTGAAGGTGCTGGAGACCGCCGGGCTCCGGGTGGTCCTGCCGCCCTCCCGGCCGCTGGGCGGCGGGGTCTGCTGCGGCCTGACCTACGTCTCCACCGGACAGCTGGACCGGGCCCGCGCGGTGCTGCGCCGCACCCTGGACCTGATGGAACCGGTGCTGCGCACGGGCGCCCCGGTCGTCGTCCTGGAACCGAGCTGCGCGGCCGCCCTGCGCGGCGACCTCCCGGAGCTGCTGCACGACGACCCGCGCGCGGCCCGCCTGGCGGCGGCGGTCCGCACCTTCGCCGAGACGCTCCAGCAGCGTGCCCCCGACTGGGCACCGCCCGCAGTGGACCGTCCGGTCGCCGGCCAGACCCACTGCCATCAGCACGCCGTCCTCGGCGACACCGCCGACCGCGCCCTGCGCGCGTCCGCCGGCCTGACCGGCGAGCTGAGCGGCGGCTGCTGCGGCCTGGCGGGCAACTTCGGCTTCGAGCGCGGCCACTACGAGGTGTCCCGCGCCTGCGCCCAGGAACAGCTCCTGCCGTCGGTGACCGGGGCGCCCGAGCAAACCGTGATCCTGGCGGACGGCTACTCCTGCCGCACCCAACTGGAACAACTCGCCGGGGTACGGGGACGGCACCTGGCCGAGGTACTGGCGGAGGCACTGGACTCCGCGAACACGGACGCGGACGACCTGGACACCGAGCACAGGGGAGCGGGGGACGCCAAGTGACCGAGGAACACGGCAGGGTGGCCGTCCTCTCCGACATCCACGGGGTGCTGCCCGCGCTGGAGGCCGTCCTCGCGGAGCCCGAGGTGGCCGCCGCCGACCGGATCGTCCTCACCGGGGACATCGCGGCGGGCCCGCAGCCCTCCGAGGTGATCGAGCTGCTGCGCGCCCAGGGCGACCGGGTGCTGTGGGTCGGCGGCAACGCGGACCGGGAGCTGGTCGAGTACCGGCGGGGCGAGCGGACGGAGATACCGGACCCGATCGGCCCGTTCGCCGCCCGGGCGCTCAGCGAGCGGCAGGTGGATCTCCTCGCCGCGCTGCCCAGGACGCTCACGTTCCGCGTCCGGGGCCTGGGACAGGTGCTGTTCTGCCACGCCACGCCCCGCGACGACGAGGAGGTGGTCCTGGCCGACTCCCGCCCGGAGCGCTGGGCCGAGGTCCTCGCCGGTCTGGCACCGGGGACCGGGACGGTGGTCTGCGGCCACACCCACATGCCGTTCGTCCGCCTGACCCACGGCCGGCTGGTGGTCAACCCCGGGAGCGTCGGCATGCCGTACGGCCGGCCGGGCGCCCACTGGTGCCTGCTCGGCCCCGGCGCCGACCTGCGCGTGACGTCGTACGACATCCCGGCGGCGATCGGCCGGCTCACCGCCGAGTGCGCCTACCCGGAGATCGCCGACTGGGCCGACTGCTACCTGCGCGCCCGGGTGACGGACACGGAGGCGCTGCGGGCGTTCGGGCCAAGGGACGGAAGAGTGCCGGCCGCCGGTTCATAAGCCCGCTCCCAGCTTCGCGGGGGAACTCTCAGCCTCTGGGGCGTTTGCTCAGGGATTACTGAAGGCGCGTACGGCGCCGGGTACGCCCGCACCCCCGGGCACGAGCCGTACGGCCTCCACCCGGAGCAGGGCCGGCAGGAGCAGTGGTCCGACAGGTGACCGCTGCGCATCTCACCATCCAGTACAGCTACATAAAGGGTTCACACTCCTGACGGGGTCCATTACCCTGGACTCGGTAGTACATCGAGATGAACATGATCTGATCCGAGCCAGCCCCAGGACCGCCCGTGAGCACGCCCAGCGCCACCGCACCCCCGACGCAGCACGCGCCCGCACCCCCGGGCGGTGGTGGGAGCCCGCGCGGCCTCGGCTCGCTCGGCCCCGTCGGGCTGGTGCTGGCCGGCGGGATCTCGGTGCAGTTCGGCGGGGCGCTCGCCGTGACGCTGATGCCGAGGGCGGGCGCGCTCGGCGTCGTCACCCTCCGGCTCCTCGCGGCCGCCGTGGTCCTGCTGCTGGTCTGCCGGCCCCGGCTGCGCGGCCACTCCCGCGCCGACTGGGGCACGGTGGTCGTCTTCGGCGTCGCCATGGGGGCGATGAACGGCCTCTTCTACGAGGCGGTCGCCCGCATCCCGCTGGGCCCCGCCGTCACCCTCGAGGTCCTCGGCCCGCTGGCCCTGTCCGTCCTGGCGTCCCGCCGGCTGATCAACGCGCTGTGGGCCGGTCTCGCCCTCGGGGGCGTCTTCCTGCTGGGCGGCGGAGGCTTCGGCGACCTCGACCCCACAGGTGTCGCGTTCGCCCTGGGCGCCGGCGCCATGTGGGCGGCCTACATCGTCTTCAGCGCCCGCACGGGCCGCCGCTTCCCGCAGGCGGACGGGCTCGCCCTCGCCATGGCGGTCGCGGCCCTGCTGTTCCTGCCGCTGGGCATAGCCGAGGCGGGCTCCCGGCTCCTCGACCCCACCACCGTCGCCCTCGGCTCGGCGGTGGCGCTGCTCTCCTCGGTGCTGCCCTACACCCTGGAGCTCCTGGCCCTGCGCCGCCTGCCCGCCTCCACCTTCGCCATCCTCATGAGCCTGGAACCGGCCATCGCGGCGACGGCCGGCTTCCTCATCCTCGGCCAGGCCCTGTCCACCACGGAGGCCGCCGCGATCGCCCTGGTCATCGCCGCGAGCATCGGCGCGGTGCGCACCCAGGTGGGCCGGGGGAAGGTCACCCTGCCGGTCGAGGGGCAGTGATCCCCGGGCCAGGGGCACCGGAGGCGCAGAGCCTCTGACCCCGGCCCCGCACGGCGACCACCACCGGCGGGCGGCCGGGAATGTCCCGGCCGAAATTCATGCAAGCATGCTTGATTGTTTTTGGGGTCGCTGCCATGCTCCCCCCATGTCCGAGCCGACGCCCGTCCTTGCCGACCTGCGTGACGAAAGCGAAGAACTCGACCGCCTGGTCGCCGACCTGCCCGAGGAGCGGTGGCGCCTCGCGACGCCCGCGCCGCGCTGGAGCATCGCCCACCAGATCGCCCACCTGCACTGGACCGACCGGGCGGCCCTGCTCGCCGTCACCGACGAGACCGGCTTCGGCCAGGTCGTGGAGACGGCCCTGAAGGCGCCCGACACCTTCGTGGACGACGCCGCCGAGGAAGGTGCCCGGCTCGCGCCCGCCGACCTGCTGTCCCGGTGGCGGGAGGGGCGGGCCGCCCTGGACCGGGCCTTGCGCGCGGCCCCGCAGGGCACCCGTTTCCCCTGGTTCGGGCCACCCATGTCGGCCGCCTCCATGGCCACCGGGCGGCTCATGGAGACCTGGGCCCACGGCCAGGACATCGCGGACGCCCTTGGTGTGGTCCGCGCACCCACCGACCGGCTGCGGCATGTGGTCCGCATCGGGGTGCGGGCCCGGGACTTCGCCTTCGGCGTGCGGGGACTCCCGGTGCCGCAGGACGAGTTCCGCGTCGAGGTGCGTTCACCGTCGGGCGAGTCGTGGACGTACGGCCCCGAAGACGCCCCGCAACGCGTCACCGGCACCGCCCTCGACTTCTGCCTCCTGGTGACCCAGCGCGCCCACCGCGACGACGTGGCCCTGCGCGCCGACGGCCCGGACGCCGACCGCTGGCTCGACATCGCGCAGGCGTTCGCGGGGCCGCCCGGCACCGGCCGCCCGCCGAAGGGGGACGCGGAGTGACCCTGCGCATAGGCAACGCCTCCGGCTTCTACGGCGACCGGTTCGACGCCGTGCGCGAGATGCTCACCGGCGGCGAACTGGACGTGCTTACCGGCGACTACCTCGCCGAGCTGACCATGCTGATCCTCGGCCGCGACCGGCTGAGGGACCCCGCCGCCGGGTACGCCCGCACCTTCCTGCGGCAGCTGGAGGAGTGCCTCGGCCTCGCGCACGAGCGGTCGGTCAGGATCGTGACGAACGCCGGCGGCCTCAACCCCGCCGGGCTCGCCGACGCCGTACGGCAGCTGGCCGGCCGGCTCGGCGTCCCCGTCCGCGTCGCCCACGTCGAGGGCGACGACCTCACCGCCCTCCATCCCGGCAGCCTCGCCGCCCACGCCTACCTCGGGGGCTTCGGCATCGCCGAGTGCCTGCGCGCGGGCGCCGACGTCGTGATCACCGGGCGGGTGACCGACGCGGCCCTCGTCACCGGGCCCGCCGCCGCCCACTTCGGCTGGCGGCCGGGGGAGTACGACCGGCTGGCGGGCGCCGTCGTCGCGGGCCACGTCCTGGAGTGCGGGACGCAGGCCACCGGCGGCAACTACGCCTTCTTCGGCGACGGAGACGTCCGCCGCCCCGGCTTCCCGCTCGCCGAGATCCACGAGGACGGCAGCTGCGTCATCACCAAGCACCCCGGCACCGGCGGGTTCGTCGACGTCGGCACCGTCACCGCGCAGCTGCTGTACGAGACGGCGGGAGCCCGCTACGCCGGGCCCGACGTGACGGCCCGCCTCGACACCGTGCGGCTCACCCAGGACGGCCCCGACCGGGTGCGCGTCGAGGGGGTGCGCGGTGAGGCACCGCCGCCCACCCTCAAGGTCGGCCTCAACCGCCTCGGCGGCTTCCGCAACGAGGTCGTCTTCGTGCTCACCGGACTCGACATCGAGGCCAAGGCCGCCCTCGTCCGGGAACAGATGGCCGACGCGCTCGCCAAATCCCCGCCCGCCGAGACCCGCTGGGAGCTGGCCCGCACCGATCACGGCGACGCGGGAACCGAGGAGACCGCCAGCGCCCTGCTGCGGCTCGTCGTACGGGACCCCGACCAGGCGGTCGTGGGACGCGCGCTGAGCGGCGCCGCGATCGAGCTGGCCCTGGCCAGCTACCCCGGGTTCCATGTGGTGGCGCCACCGGGCAAGGGCGCGCCCTACGGCGTCTTCGAGGACGTGTACGTCCCCCAGGGCGCCGTCGACCACGCGGCCGTCCTCGACGACGGGCGGCGCGTCCCCGTGGACCCGCCCCAGGACACCGCCGTACTCACCGACGTGACCCCGCCAC
>NZ_JAJSZC010000118.1:0-24410 GCF_036815105.1 Streptomyces sp. IBSBF 3136 | reverse complement strand
CACACGGGCGGCCCCCGCCCGGGCCGCGGCGCCGGGCGCCCCCCCCCCCCCCCCCCCCCCCCCCCCTGCGGCGGCCCGCCGCGCGAGCGGCCGGTCCGGGCGGCTCAGCCCAGGTCGCCCGCGGCGGTCAGCTCGGCGAGCCGGACCAGCGTGCGCACGGCGGAACCGGTGCCGCCCTTCGGCGTGTAACCGAAGGGGCCGCCCTCGTTGAACGCCGGACCGGCGATGTCGAGGTGTGCCCAGGTGATGCCCTCGCCCACGAACTCGCGCAGGAAGAGACCGGCGACCAGGCCGCCGCCCATCCGCTCGCCCATGTTCGCGATGTCGGCGACGGTGGAGTCCATGCCCTTGCGCAGGTGCTCCGGCAGCGGCATCGGCCACGCGGGCTCGCCGACCTCCTCCGCGGCCTCGTGGACCGCGGTGCGGAAGGCGTCGTCGTTGGCCATGATCCCGAAGGTGCGGCTGCCCAGCGCCAGCATCATCGCGCCGGTGAGGGTGGCCACGTCGACGATCGCGTCCGGCTTCTCCTGCGAGGCCGCCCACAGCGCGTCGGCGAGCACCAGCCGGCCCTCGGCGTCGGTGTTGAGCACCTCGACGGTCTTGCCGCTGTACATGCGCAGCACGTCGCCGGGGCGCACCGCGGAGCCGGACGGCATGTTCTCGGCCAGCGCGAGCCAGCCGGTGACGTTGACCTGGAGGCCGAGACGGGAGGCGGCGACCACCGCGGCGAACACGGCGGCGGCACCGCTCATGTCGCACTTCATCGTCTCGTTGTGACCGGCCGGCTTCAGCGAGATGCCGCCCGAGTCGTAGGTGATGCCCTTGCCGACGAAGGCGAGGTGCTTGTCCGCCTTGGGGTGCGTGTACGACAGCTTGACCAGGCGCGGGGTCGCCGCGGAGCCGGCGCCGACGCCGAGCAGGCCGCCGTAGCCGCCCTTGACCAGGGCCTTGTCGTCCAGCACCTGGATCTTGATGCCGTGTTCCTTGGCGGCGGCCTGGGCCACGCCGGCGAAGGCCTGCGGGGTGAGGTCGTTCGGCGGCATGTTGATCAGGTCGCGGGCGCGGTTCAGCTCCTCGCCGACCGCCACGGCCCGGGCCAGGGCGCCCTTGTGGGCCGCGTCCCGAGGCTTGCCGCCGAGCAGCGTCGCCTCGCCCAGCGGTGCCTTGCCGTTCTTGGCCTTGGCGTCCTTCGCGCCGTCCTTGTAGGTGTCGAACGCGTAGGCGCCGAGCAGGACGCCCTCGCCGATCGCGCCGACGGCGCCGGGGCCGTCGACCGGCAGCGCGAACGCGGCCTTGCGGCAGCCCACGAGGGCACGGGCGGCCACGCCGGCGGCCCGGCGCAGCGCCTCGGCGTCGTACCCGGCGTCCTTCTCGGGCTCCGCGCCCAGGCCCACCGCCACCACGAGCGGCGCCTTGAAGCCGGCCGGGGCGGGCAGCTTCGTCAGCTCGCCCTCGGCACCCGAGGCACCGAGGGTCTCCAGGACGCCGGCCAGCTTGCCGTCGTATGCCTTGTCCACGGCCTCGGCGCCGGGGGCGACGACCAGGTCCCCAGACCTAGACGCAGCGCTCTTGGCGACACCGATCACGATCGCGTCGGCCCGCAGGCCGGGCGCCGCGGCGGTGCTGAGAGTAAGAGCAGTCACGGTGGTGAAATCTCGCTTCCGATGTGAAGTTGCTGTGGCCGATGAGGGGTGGGTCGACCGGGCCCGAGAGCCGACCCTAGGTCCAGGACTGTGGGCATGGGGCAACCGGGGCCTTCACCCTGTCGGCGAACACCCGGGACGAGACTACGCGCGTACCCGCGTTCGCTCATGCCTGCGGGTGTTCACCTGTCCGTGGCGTCGTGGCCATTTATCACCCCGGGGCCCCCACGGCCTGAGCCACACTCATCGGGTTCGGTGGGCCGATCGCCCACCGATTCGCATGTTTTCCGCTGATCCTCCGCCAATTCACCACAGAGGATCTTCTGGGGGGAAGGAACTGCCATGGCACACCGCGCGCGCCGCTGGAGAGCGGCGACCGTGACGGCGACGGCCGCGGGGCTGGTCACTCTGGGGCTCACCGCCCCGGCCGCCTCGGCCGCCACCGATCCGCGCATCGACCTGCGGGTGCTCGTGGTCGACGACGGCGGAAGCCCCGTCGGCGCGATCACCGCACAACTGAAGAGCGAGGGGGTCCCGTACACCACCGTCGACCTGGACGACTCCGGCCGCCCCACCATCAGCGACACCTTTCTGAGCGACACGGTCAACGGCCGGCCGCGGGCGAAGTTCCAGGGCGTGGTGCTGCCCGACGAGGCCCCCTTCGGGGCGGGCTCGGCCGAGCAGACGGCCCTGGAGTCGTACGAGAAGACGTACGGCATCCCCCAGGTCGACGCCTACACCTGGGCCCATCCCGAGGTCGGCCTGGACTACACCGACAGCGACGGCTACGCCGGAAGCCTCGACGGGCGGACGGCCACCGTGACCACGGCCGGCCGCGCGGGCCCGTTCGGCTACCTGAAGGGCGCCTTCTCCTTCGAGGACAACTCCCCGTCGGTGGACGAGAGCTACGGGTTCCTCGCCCAGCCCCGCACCGGCTTCACCAGCTACGTCGACGTCCCCGTGCCGGGCGGTACCGGCAGCGGCAGCCTGCTCGGCGAGTACGCCCACGACGGCCGCCGCGAGCTGGTGGTGACCTTCGCCTACAACCAGTACCAGCAGCAGTTCCGGGTGCTCGCCCGGGGCATCGTCGAATGGCTGACCCAGGGCGTCCACCTCGGCCAGGCCCGCAACTACTTCGCCGTCCACGTCGACGACGTCTTCGCGCCGGACGCCCGCTGGGACAGCGCGCGGGACTGCACCCCCGGCGACATCGACTGCGCGGGCGGCGGCGCCGACACCGAGACCCCGATCCGCATGACGGAGGCCGACGCCCAGTACGCGGCCTCCTGGGAGCAGAGCCACGACTTCACCCTCGACATGGTGTTCAACGCGGGCGCGGGCGAGGAGTGGAAGAGCGAGAACGGCGGCACCGACGCGCTGACCGACCAGCTGCTCAGGGACAAGGCCAAGTACCGCTGGGTGAACCACACGTACACCCACCTGTTCCTCGGCTGCGTGCAGGACACCTCGACCGTGCCGTGGAGCTGCGCGAAGAACGCCGACGGCTCCACCAAGTGGGTGAGCCGCTCCGACATCTCCGGGGAGATCTCCGACGACTACGACTGGGCCCAACAGCACGGGCTGTCCGTCGACCGCACCGAGCTGGTCACCGGTGAGCACTCGGGCCTGAAGACGCTGCCCCAGCAGCCCCAGGACAACCCCAACCTGGGCCCGGCGCTCGCCGCCAACGGCGTCAGGTGGACCGCTTCCGACAACTCCCGCGAGTCCGAGCAGCGGGCCGTCGGCAGCAGCACCCTCACCGTGCCGCGCTACCCGATGAACGTGTACTACAACGTCGGCACCAAGGCCGAGATGGCCGACGAGTACAACTGGATCTACACGTCCAAGGCGGACGGCGGCAGCGGGATCTGCGAGAACAACCCGACCTCGACCTGCCTGACCCGGCCGCTGGACACGGCCACCGGCTACACCGACCACATCGTGCCCGCCGAGGCCCACACCGACCTCGGGCACGTGCTGAGCAACGACCCGCGCCCGCACTACGCGCACCAGTCGAACCTGGCCGAGGACCGCCTGCTCTACCCGGTCCTGGAGCGGGTGCTCGCCGACTACCGGGCGCTGTTCGCGGACAGCGCCCCGATCGTCGACCTGCGCCAGAGCGCCATCGGCGCCGAGCTGCAGAACCGGGCCAAGTGGCAGACCGCGCTGGACGGCGGCAAGGTCACCGCCTACCGGATCGGCACCACCGTCACGGTCAGCGCGCCGTCCGGCACCCAGATCCCGGTGACGGCACCCGAGGGCACCAAGCAGCAGCAGCTGCTCGGCACGGCCACGTTCGGCACGGCCTACGCCGGCCGGCGCTCGGCCTGGGCGGCACCGGCCGCCCTGCAGTCCGCGCTGACGCTCAAGCTGCCGTAGCCGACGCCGAGGCAGCCGCACAGCGGAGAACCGCGCGCCCGGCCACACCGGATCCCGAGCCGGCGGCCGGGCCGCGGTTCCCCGTACGGCATCCGTGAAAAGTGGGGGGAACCGCGCAGCGATGCGTACCGGCCGCAAGACAACCATGCTCACCGAAGGCACCTATCCGCATGTCCACGGCGGCGTCAGCACCTGGTGCGACCAGCTCGTCAAGGGCATGCCGGAGGTGACCTTCCACGTCGTCTCCATCACCGGCACCGGCCGCGAACCCGTGACCTGGGAACTGCCGCCGAACGTGGGCCGGCACACCACCGTGCCCACCTGGGGCCCGCGCCCCGGCCGGGCCCGCGCCCCCCGCGGCCGCGCCCGGCGCCGCTTCACCGACGCCTACGAACGGCTCCTGCTGTCCTTCCTCGACCCCGAGGCGCGCTGCGACTTCGGGGAGGCGCTGTACGACCTGGCCGTCATCGCCCGGGAGGGATGGCTGTCGGCGGCCCTGCGCACCGAGACCGCGCTGCGCTCGTTGCAGTGGATCTGGACGATGCCGCATCTGCCGACCGCTGCCGCCCGGCCCGCCCTGCACGACGCGCTGACCGCCACCGACCTGCTGGAACACGCCCTGCGCCCGCTCGGCGTGCGCATCGACGCGGACTCCGTGGCGCACGCCGTGAGCAGCGGCCTCGCGACCCTGCCCGCGCTCGCCGCGCACCGGCTCGACGGGGTGCCGTTCCTCCTCACCGAGCACGGCATCTACCTGCGCGAGCGCTACCTGGGGCAGCGCGCCGACCGGCACCGCTGGCCCGTGAAGGCGTTCCTGCTCGGCTTCTACCGCGAGCTGAACTCGCTCGGCTACCGGGCCGCCGACCTGATCACCCCCTGCAACCAGTACAACCGGCGCTGGGAGGAGCGCGGTGGCGCGGACGCCGACCGGATCCGCACGGTCTACAACGGCGTCGACCCGCACGCCTTCCCGCACGCCGGGCCCGAACCCGACACGCCCACCCTCACCTGGTGCGGCCGGGTCGACCCCATCAAGGACCTGGAGACCCTGCTGCGCGCCTACGCCCTGGTCCGCGCCGAACTCCCCGAGACCAGGCTCCGGTTGTTCGGCCCGGTCCCGGCCGGTGGCGAGGCCTACCGCACCCGCCTGGAGAAGCTCGCCGCTGAACTCGGCATCGCCGACGGCCTCACCTTCGAGGGCCGCATCAGCGAGGTCTGGCGCGCCTACGCGGCCGGGCACCTCGTGATGCTGTCGTCCATCTCCGAGGGCTTCCCGTTCTCCATCATCGAGGCCATGTCGTGCGGCCGTACCACCGTCTCCACGGACGTCGGCGGGGTCCGCGAGGCGGTGGGGGACACCGGTCTGGTGGTCCCGCCGCGCGAGCCGGAGAAGATGGCGGCGGCGGCGCTGACCTTGCTCCGCGACGACGGACGGCGGCTGCGGCTCGGGGAGTCGGCCCGCCAGCGCGTGATCGACCGCTTCACGCTGCGCCGCTCGGTCGACAACTTCCGCACCATCTACCAGGAACTCGCCGGCCTCCCCGAGGTGTACGAGCCCACGGTCGAGACGGTCGCCGACTGGACCGAGGAACTGCGCGACCCCTGGTACGCGGCGGTGGCGACGGACGGGACCGACTGGTGAGCGACGACGTCCGTGTCCGGCCCGGCGTCCCGGGCCGGCGCCGCGGCCCCGGCTGGGCGCGGCGCGATCCCATCGACGAACTCGCCGCGGACTGGGACGAGTCCGTGGCGGCCGCCGTCCACCCGGACGAGATAGCCGCCCTGCTGGAGTCCGACGGCCTCTCCGACGACCAGATCCGCGAGCGCTACGGCGTCGAGAACTCCTTCGCGCTCGCCGAGGAGTTGTACGCCCGCACCCCGCGCCGCCACCCCGAACCGGACGGCGAACCGCCCGACCCCTGGCGGACCGGGCTGCTCGGCTGCCTGCTGCGCGGGCTGGTCTTCGCGCTGCCGGGCTTCGCCTACGTGCTGGGCGACCCGCTGCTCGCCGGCCCGCACGAGGCGCTCGGTCTGCCCGCGGGCACCCGCACCCTACTGGCCGGCGCCCTGTGCGGCTGGGCCTGGAACCAGGGGCTCGCCCACCGCGCCTACGCCTGGCTGGGTCTGGGCGACCGCCCGGCGGCCCGCCGCTGCCTCCTGGTCGGCGCCCCCGTCGGCATGCTGCTGGGCACGCTGGTCGCGCTCGCCGTCGCGGGCACCGGCCGTCCGGCGGCCGTCGCCTTCGCCGCCGGGCAAGCCTGCTACTTCGGCGCGTCCGGCGTCCTGCTGGTCATGGGCCGCGAGAAGGTGCTGCTCGCCGCGCTGCTCCCCATGACCGCGGGCGGCCTCCTCACCCTCGCGCACCCGCTGCCCGCGCCCGCCCGTCTTGTGCTGCTGCTGGGCTCGCTCGCCGCCGTCGCGGTCCTCGGCCTGCTGGAGGCCGCCCCCGCCCTGACCTCACCGCGCCGCCGGCGAGCCGCCCTCGCCGCCCTCGCCGCCCTCGCCGCCCTCGCCGCGCACGCGAAGCGGCTCTCGCCGCCGCGGTGGTGGCCCTCGGGCCGGGCCGGCCGCCCGGCCGCGCCACCGGCCGGCGGGCCCCGGCCGCTCGCCTCCCTGCCGTACGCCGTGTTCGGCCTGGCGAGCGGGGTGCTGGTGGTCTACGCGGCCCTCGGGGACGTCCTGGCCGGCGCCGGTCACGGTGCGCTCGCCGCCCCGGCGGCCGTGGCCCTCACGCTCAGCATGGGCCCCGCCGAATGGCTGCTGTACCGCTTCCGCGGCGGCAGCCTCGCCGCCCTGCGCTCCAGCGGCACCCCGAAGGGGTTCCGCCGGGCCACCGCCCGCGTGCTGGCCCGCTGCCTCACCGCCTACCTGGCCGCCCTGCTCGCCCTGACCCTGGCCGTCACCGCGCCTTGGCCGCACGCGCCCGCCCCGGCCGCCGCCCGGCTCGCGTCCCTGCTGGCCCTCGGCGTGGTGCTGTGGACCGGGCTGCTGCTCCAGTCGTTCGGCGCCGTCCTCGGCGCGACGGCCGTCTGCTGCGCGGCCGCGGTGGCCCAGACCCTGGCCCTGCTCACGCACGCGGGCAGCCCGGACACCGTCGCGCTCGCCGTGTACGCGAGCGCGGCCGGCGCCCAGGTCGCGCTCGTCCGCGTCCGGCTGGGAAGGGTGACCGCACACCGATGAGCACACCGATGAGCACCCCTGTGAGCGCACCACCGGGCACCCTCCTGGTCCCCTACTACGAGCACCCCCGCGTCCGCCCCGCCGAGTGGGCGGCGATCCTCGCGGCCGCGCCCCGCCTGTACGCCGTCGTCCTCAACCCGGCCAGCGGCCCCGGCGATCGCCCCGACGCGGCCTTCGCCGAGACCGCCGCCCGGCTGCGGACGGCGGGCGTGACCCTGCTCGGCTACACCGACACCGGCTACGGCAGACGGCCGTACGCGGCGGTCGAGGACGAACTGCGCCGCTACCGGGCCTGGTACGGCACGCACGGCGCCTTCCTGGACCAGGTGGCGTCCGGGATCGGCGAGACACGGCACTACGAGCGGCTGACCACGGCCGCCCGCACCCTCGGCTGCGTCACGCTCGCGCTGAACCACGGCACCCGGCCGCACCCCGCGTACGCGCCGCTCGCCGACCTCCAGGTCACCTTCGAGGGCCCCTGGAGCGCCTACCTGCGCACGCCCGCCCGGCCCGCGCACCGATCGGCCGGGGCACGGGTGTGCCATCTGGTGTACGACGTCCCGCCCGACGCGGACGCGGCCGGCGCCGCCCGAGCCCGGGGCGCCGACGTGCACTGCGCGGTCCCCGGCACGGGCGCTCATCCGTGGGGCACCCTGCCCCACGGGCTGGACCCGCGAGTGCCCCCGGCGCGTTCACCGGGCACGGACGCGGAGGCTAGTGGCCGAGGGCCGACACGATGAGCGCGGTGGTCGCCGCCGTCTCGGCGAGGGCGCCGAACACGTCCCCGGTGACCCCGCCGAACCGGCGCGTGCAGCGGCGCAGCAGCAACTCGGCGACGGCCGGGGCCAGCAGCATCGCGGCCGCCGCCCGTACCGCGCCGTCCGGGCCGAAGGCCGCTCCCCAGCCGGCCGCGAGAACCGTGCAGCCGGCCGTCACGGCCAGCGCGCCCGGCACCGGCACCACCCCGGCGACCGCCGCGCCCAGCCCCTCCGGACGGGCGGCGGGCACCCCGGTGCGCGCGGCCAGGGTGAGCGCGAGCCGGGCCGCGACCGCCGAGGTCAGCGCCGCGACACCGCCCCGCGACCAGGACTCCCCGTACAGCTGTGCCAGTACGGCGACCTGGGCGAGCAGCACCAGCACCAGGGTGAGCACCCCGAACGGGCCGATGTCCGACTGCTTCATGATCCGTAGCGCCTCGTCGGCGGGCTTGCCGCTGCCGAGCCCGTCGGCCGTGTCGGCGAGCCCGTCCAGGTGCAGCCCCCGCGTCAGCGCGGCCGGTACCGCGACGGAGGCGACGGCCGCGAGCAGCGGCCCCGCGCCCAGGAAGAGCAGCAGCAGCCCGGGCAGCGCCGCGCAGCCGCCCACGACCAGACCCACCACCGGGGCGCACAGCATGCCGCCGCGCGCCGCCTCCCGGTCCCACCGGCGCACCCGGACGGGCAGCACGGAGAGCGTGCCGAAGGCGAAGCGGAGACCGTCGAGCGGCGAGGACGTGAGCACCGGCGCAGGTTACCGGGCGGTCGCCGGGCCCCCCACCGCGGCCGAGGATAAAGTGCGCACATGGGGCACTGGTGGGAGCGGAACATCGTGGAGCCGGGCAAACTCCCCCTGCTGCTGGCCCTGACCGCCTTCGTCGTCACCTTCGTCGTCACCCGCGTGATCACCCGGCTGATCCGGGCCGGCAAGGGCCCCTTCGGCAATGTGAAGGCGGGCGGGCTGCACATCCACCACGTGGTGCCCGGGGTGCTGCTGACCGTCGTCGGCGGCTTCGGCGCGGTCGCCAGCGGCCGGTCCGGCGCCGGCGCGGCCCTCGCCGCGGTCGTCTTCGGCATGGGCGCGGGCCTGGTGCTCGACGAGTTCGCGCTGATCCTGCACCTGGACGACGTCTACTGGAGCGAGGAGGGCCGCAAGAGCGTCGAGGTCGTCGTCCTCACCGCGGCCCTGGTCGGCCTGCTGCTGGCCGGGTTCGTGCCGTTCGGCGTCAACGACCTGACCCAGCAGGAACTCCAGGACCGCGGGACGGTCATCTCCAACATCGCCCTGAACTTCGTCTTCTCGCTGATCTCGCTCAGCAAGGGCAAGACCCGGGTCGCGATCTTCGGGGCGATCGTGCCCCTGGTCGCGCTCGTCGGCGCGATCCGCCTGGCCCGGCCCGGCTCCCCGTGGGCCCGCCGCTTCTACGGCCGCCGCCCCCGCGCCCGGGCCAAGGCCGCCCTGCGCGCCTACCGCCACGACCGCCGCTGGGCCGGGCCCCGCCGGGTCCTTCAGGACTGGATCGGCGGCAAGCCAGACCCGCGCCCGGTACGCCTGCCCGGCCGCCACTGACAGGGCGGCGGCCGGCGCCCGCACCCGTGCCGGCCCGCCGCCGCGGCCACGCCCAGCACGGCCACGCCCAGCAGGGCGGCCAGGTGCTCCTTGCCCGCCAGGTTCTCCTTCAGCAGGACCTCGACCACTATCGCCAGCGTCACCGCCGCCGCCGTCACCTGGGCGCCGTAGCGCCAGGCCACGAACACCGCGAGCCCCACCACCGCCGCCGAGGGACCGGTGTCCACCACCCGCGCGTCCGAGCCGGGCAGCCCGAACGGGACGTGCGGGCCGAACGCGATGCCCAGGCGCGCGTAGAGCGTCCCGGCGAGGGTGGCGGCGTAGGCGATGGCCAGCGTGCGCCACCAGCCCAGGCAGATCTCGGCGATCCCGAACACGAACAGGATCTGCGCGAGCGCGCCCCACACCGGCAGGTCGAGCGCCGGGACGTACAGCGAGAGGGGAGTGCGCAGGAGCGCCAGCCACAGCGGGTCCTGGACCCGCACCGCCCCCACGTCCTGCACGAACCGGTAGCCCCACGACTGGTTCTGCACGTACTGCAGGAGTGCGGTCAGGCAGACCGCCCCGCCGGTCATCGGGACCGCCGCAAGCCGCCGCTTGAGCAGCGGTTCGCGCACGGTGACGTACAGCAGCCCCCACTCGGCACGGGCCCAGCGGCCGGGCGCTCTCACCGCGGGTCCCTCATCGGTGCGTGTCCAGGTGCCGGCGATGCAGCCACTTCGGCAGCCCCGGCGCCTCCAGGAAGCCCTCGGCGCGGGCCGACGCCAGGCCGATGCGCAGCAGGTCCGCGCTCTTCTCGAAGAGCAGGAACCGGGGCTCCCAGATGGGGCGGTACTTGGCGTTGGCGCGGTACAGCGACTCGATCTGCCACCACCGCGAGAAGAAGCTGAGCAGCGACCGCCACAGCCTCAGCACCGGCCCGGCGCCGAGCCGCGCGCCGCGCTCGAAGACCGACCGGAACATCGCGAAGTTCAGCGACACCTGGGTGATCCCGATCTCCCCGGCCCGCCGCAGCAGTTCGATGACCATGAACTCCATCAGCCCGTTGTCGGAGTCCCGGTCCCTGCGCATCAGATCGAGGGACAGCCCGTGCGGACCCCACGGCACGAAGGAGAGCAGGGCGCGCAGGTCGCCCTCGGCGTCCGTGCACTCCAGCATCACGCACCGGCCGTCGCCGGGGTCGGCGAGCCGCCCGAGCGCCATGCTGAACCCGCGCTCGGTCGCCCCGTCCCGCCAGTCGTCCGCGCGTTCGACGAGATACGCCATCTCGTCCGCCGGGATGTCCTCGTGCCGCCGGACCCGTACGCGGTACCCGGCCCTCCGCACCCGGTTGCAGGCCTGCCGGACGGTCCGCATGGCCCGTCCCTCCAGGGTGAACTCGGCGACCTCGACGATCGCCTCGTCACCGAGTTCCAGCGCGTCGAGGCCGTGCCGCGCGTAGACCGTCCCGGCCTCCTCACCGGCCCCCATCACCGCCGGGATCCACCCGTGCGCCCGCGCCTCGGCCAGCCACGGCGCGATCGCCCCCGGCCAGGCCTCCGGGTCGCCCAGCGGGTCGCCGGAGGCGAGGCTCACCCCGCCGAGCACCCGGTAGACGACCGCCGCCTTCCCGGTCGGCGACCACACCACGCTCTTCTCCCGGCGCAGCGCGAAGTAGCCGAGCGAGTCCCGTTCCCCGTGGCGCTCCAGCAGCGCCCGCAGCCGCTTCTCGTCGTCCTCGGTGAGCGGGTCGACGGCGCGCCGGGAGCGGAAGGCGGCGTAGAGGACGGCGAGGACGAGGGCCGTGCTGAGCACGTTGACGGCCACGTTGGCCCAGTTGGGCGGGTCGATGCCGGGGAACCGGGACTCCTCGGCGGCCACCGACACCAGCCGCAGCGTGCCGTAGTGCCAGCGCTCCGAGAACGTCGAACGGGCCGCGTCCGGCGCCTGGTTGGTGACCGTGATCAGCAGCCCGGCGAGCAGCGAGGCGACGAGCCCGCCGACGGCGGCCACGGTGGCGGCCAGCCGGGGGTTGGACCGGTCGCCCTTGGCGTAGAACTCCCTGCGCCCGGTCAGCAGGGCGCCGACGAAGGCGGCCGTCAGCGCCAGGGAGACCCAGTTCTGCCCGTGCCGCCGGATCTCCGGGAACGCCATCGCGAAGGCGAACAGGGCCAGGAACGAGCCGCTCAGCACCAGGTTCAGGATCCACGCGGCCCGCTTGCGCCGGCGCATGGTGATGGCCAGGAAGGCGGTGAACACACCCGAGGCGAAGCCGGCCGTGAGCAGGTACGGCGTGAAGAAGTTCTCCTGGTTGTGCCGGCGTACGTCCTGGCCCAGCGACACCCACACCGCGCTCAGGAAGTTGACGAAGGCGACGGCCCGCAGGTACCAGACGGCGAGAGCGGCGGCCCGGCGGGAGACCCCGTTCGACCGCCGCTCCGGCTCGGCTCGCTGTTCCACGGCAATTCGGGCATCTCCCATGGTGAACGATCATATGGGGGCTGCCCCGGCGAACCAGTCTTTTCCGGCTGCCGTGGTGTGCGCACTCCGGTTCGGCCGGGCCGGTCTACTCCTCCGCCGCGTCCCGCGTCCCCGGCTGCTCCGGCTTCTCCTCCGACCGCTTCTCCGCCTGCTCCTCCGAGGGCTTCTCGTCCTGCTCGTCGTCCGGCCGCTCGGGCAGTTCGGCGGCCAGCGCGGCGGCGCTGCGCACCAGAGGCAGCGCCAGCAGCGCGCCCACCCCCTCGCCGACCTTCACGCCCTGCTCGAGCAACGGCTCCAGGGCCATCCGGTCCAGCGCCTTGGCCTGCCCCGGCTCCCCGCTGTCGTGCCCGGCCAGCCACCAGTCCGGCGCCCGGAAGGCGACCCGCTGGGCGACCAGCGCGCACGCGGCGGCCACCACACCGTCCAGGATCACCGGCAGCTTCCTGACCGCGCACTGCAACAGGAACCCGGTCATCGCGGCGAGATCGGCGCCGCCCACCGTCGCGAGCAGCTGCATCTGGTCCCCGAGCACCGGCCGCGCCCGGCGCAGCGCGTCCCGGATCGCCGCGCACTTGCGCATCCACGCCAGGTCGTCGATGGGCAGCCCGCCCCGTCCGGTCACCACCGAGGCGTCGGTCCCGCACAGCGCCGCCACCAGCACCGCGGCCGCCGTCGTCCCGCCCACGCTCACGTCCCCGAGCACCGCCAGGTCGGTACCCGAGTCGGCCTCCTCGTCCGCGACCGCGACGCCCGCCCGGAACGCGGCCTCGGCCTCGTCCTCGGTGAGCGCGTCCTCGACGTCGATACGGCCGCTGCCGCGCCGCACCCGGTGCCGTACGACCTCCGCCGGGAACTCCTCCGGCGGGCAGTCCAGGGCCATGTCCACGACCCGCACCGGCACATCGAGGCGGCGCGCGAGCACGGCCACCGGGCCGGCACCCTCCAGCACCGCCCGCACCAGCGCCCGCGCGCCGCCCGCGGGCCGCGCCGAGACGCCGAGTTCGGCGATGCCGTGGTCACCGGCGAACAGCACCACCCGCGGCCGTTCGACCGGCCGCACCGGTACGGCGCCCTGCGCGGCGGCCAGCCACTCGCCCAGTTCGTCCAGGCGCCCGAGCGACCCGGGCGGCACGATCCGGCGCTCCCGGTGGGCCTCGGCGTCACGGCGTACGCCCCCGTCCGGGCGCTCGATCAGATCGGTGAAGTCGTCCAGATTAAGGCTGCTCATTCGCCGAACAGTACCGCCAGCGAACGAACGTCCCGGCGCCACACCGGTACCTCTGGGTCACGACGTCGTTGCACCCAAGATCGGTATCCCCTACGTTCCGGTTTGCAGCGGAATGTCGCCCCAGGGAGCCGCCATGCAGCCCTTGCCTCTCACCCCGCGGGTCACCGACGCCGCCGACCCGTTCCAGGAGCCCCGCCGCGCCGACTGTCCCTGGTGCGGCTCCCCGCGGCTGCGGACCCGGCTGCGCGCCCCCGACCCGCTGCGGCACCGTCCGGGCACCTTCGTCCTCGACGCCTGCTCCGACTGCGGCCACGCCTTCCAGAACCCCCGGCTCACGGCCGAGGGACTCGCCTTCTACCACCGGGACTTCTACGAAAGACACCTGGAGGAGTTCGCCGCGCGCGTGGTCTCCGCCCAGGCGGCCCGGCGCCGCCACCGCGCCACCGCCCACAAGCTCTCGGCGCTGCCCGAACCGGAGAGCTGGCTGGACGTGGGCACGGGGCACGCCCACTTCCCCGAGGCGGCACGGGAGTTCTTCCCTTACACCAGCTTCGACGGACTCGACCCGACGGCCCGGGTGGAGCAGGCCCTGCTGGAGGGGCGGGTCGAGGAGGCCCACCGCGGTTATCTGACCACCCCGGGCACGGCGGCCCGGCTGCGCTCCCGCTACGACGTGGTCAGCATGTTCGACCATCTGGCCCACGCCCCCGACCCCCGCGCCGAACTCCGCGCCGCCCTCGCCGTCCTGCGGCCCGGCGGCCATCTCGTCGTCGAACTACCCGACCCACGCTGCGTGTTCGCCGCCCTGCTGGGCAAGTGGTGGCTGCCCTACGGCCAGCCGCGCCACCTCCACCTGCTGCCCCTGGCCAACCTCCGCGCGGAACTGGAGTCCCAGGGCTGCGCGATCCTCGTCACCGACCGGCGGGCGCCGCACGTCCCCTACGACCTGGCGGCGGCCGTCGCCCTGGCCCTCGCCACCGTCCACCCGTTCCTGCGCGCGCTGGCGGCCCCGGTGCTGGACGTGGCCGCCATCGCCGACCACACCCTGGCCCCGCTGCTGCGCCGCACCCGCTTCTCCAACGCCTACCGGGTCGTGGCCCGCAAGGGCACCGGAACCGCCCCCGGACCCGCTCCGGCACCGCCGACCGCGCGGCAGGCGGTGCCGTGAGCACCCCGAGTACCCCGAGTACCCGGAGTACCCCGAGTACCCCGAGTACCCCGAGTACCCGGAGTACCCGAGCGGCGCGGGGAGCGGCGAGCGCCCGGGGGTCAGCCCCGCAGCACCAGCGCCTGCCCCGCCACCACCAGCAGCACCTGCTCGCACTCGCCCGCGAACGCCGCGTTCAGCCGCCCCAGTTCGTCCCGGTAGCGGCGGCCGGAAGCCGTGGCCGGCACGATGCCCGAGCCCACCTCGTTGGACACGGCCACGACGGTCCGCCGGGTCGCCCGCACCGCGGCGGTCAGCTCCCGCACCCGCTCGCGCAGCGCCTTCTCCCCGCCCCCGGACCACTCCGCGTCGTCCCACGCCCCGACCGCGTCCATGGCGTCCGTCAGCCACAGCGACAGACAGTCGATCAGCAACGGCGGCCCGTCCTCGCCCAGCAGCGGCTCCAGGTCGGTCGTCTCCGTCGTACGCCACGAACCCGGCCGCCGCTCCCGGTGCGTGGCCACCCGCGCCGCCCATTCGGTGTCGCCGCCGCGCGCCCCGCCGGTCGCGACGTACAGCACCTCCGGGAACGCCTCGAGACGCCGCTCCGCCTCCACCGACTTGCCCGAGCGCGCCCCGCCGAGCACCAGCGTGCGGCGCGGCACGTCCGGCACCTCCTCGTACGCCCCGACCACCAGCGTCGTGCCGTCCGGCACCACCCGCGCCCCGGCCGCCGCGAGCCGGCGCCGCAACTCCGCGCCCTGCGGCACGTCGTGGTCGAGGTGGACGGCGACGACGTCCGTGGCAGGACCGACCGACCCGACCGCCCGCAGCCGGGCCAGCGCGTCCGGGCGGCCCACCACATCGGCGAGGACCAACTGGTACGACTCCGCCGTCGCCGCCTCCAGGCCCGCCGGCGCCGCGCCCGGCGGCAGGTACAGCAGCCGCTGCCCGTCAGGCCCGGTCACCGCGTACCCGGTGCCGCCCGCGTCCATCGCCACGGCCCGCACCCGATGCCCCGTCAGCAGCGCCAACTCCCGCCCGTCCGGCACCCGGCCGGGCTGCGGCAGCCCGGCCGGCACCTCCACCGCGGGGCCGTGGTGCGGGTGCGAGAGCAGCACCTGCCGCACCCCGCCCAGCGAACGGCCCGACCGGGCGGCGGCGAAGGCCGCGCCGGGCGTCAGGTCGAGCAGCAGGGTGCCGTCCACCAGCAGCGCGGTCGCCGTGCGTGCGTCCGGCCCGAGGGCGGTCGCGCAGACCGCGCAGGGACAGTCGGGGCGGGGCAGTCCCGCGGGGGTACCGGTACCGAGCAGAGTCACTTCCACGGAACCGATTTTCACCTGTCCCGGCTGGTCTTGCGCTTCCGGCTAGGCTGCCAGCAGGTGTTGGATCACAAGGAGGCCCACATGACGGCATGGACGTGGCGGTTCGAGAAGGCCGACGGGACGGAGGTCCAGCCCGCGGTGCAGCCGGAGGAGTTCACCACCCAGGGCGACGCCGAGTCCTGGATCGGCGAGCACTGGAAGGAGCTGGCCGAGGGCGGCGCCGACCAGGTGCGGCTGTTCGAGGAGAGCACCGAGATCTACGGCCCGATGAGCCTGCACGCCGACGCCGCGTAACTCTTACGGGGGTGCTCTCACGGGGGTGAGGAGGGTCCGTCGAGCCGTCCCTCCTCACCGCGCACCGCCCGGCGGGCTCAGCCGCGCACCCCGCACAGGTGCAGCAGCGCCGCGACCCGCCGGTAGGGGTCCATCCGACCGGCCCGCTCCTCGACCGCGAGGAGCGCCTGGAGGTCGTCCGGGATCTTCGCGTCGTCCGCCGCCGTGTCCGTGAAGACCCGCACCCCGTACCAGGCGTGCAGCGGGGCGGCGATGCCGGCGAGGGTGGCGGTCAGCGCCGCCAGCCGGTCGGCCCGGACGTCCAGGCCCAGCCGGTTGCGGTAGGCGGTGGTGTCGAAGGCGGCGAGCGCGCCCGCCCAGTCACCGGCGAGGCCCGGCCGCATCGCGAGCGCGTCGCCGTTGCGCACGAGCAGCGAGAGCAGCCCGCCCGGCGCGAGCATCCGGGCCAGCCCCGCCACCAGCGGATCGGGCTCCTCCACGTACATCAGGACGCCGTGGCACAGCACCACGTCGAAACTGCCCGGCAGGAAGTGCACACCGGTGTCCCGGCCGTCGCCCTGCACCAGCCGGACCCGCTCACGGATGCCCACGGGCTCCCCGGCGAGCGCCTCGCGCGCGACGTCGATCATCGTCGCGTCCTGCTCCACGCCGGTCACCTGGTGCCCGAGCCGGGCCAGCCGCAGGGCCTGCGTGCCCTGGCCCATCCCCACGTCGAGCACCCGCAGCCGCTGCCCGACCGGGAACCGCCCGGCTATCTGCTCGTCGAGCTGCCGGGCCACCAGCTCCTGCCGTACGACATCGCGCAGCCCGCCCAGCCTGCTCAGCCAGGCGTCGGCCGCACCCCCGGTGAAGGCGTCAGCGCTCAGGGCCGCTCTCCGCGCTTGACCTGCGGCTTCGGCAGCCGGAGCCGGCGCATCTGGAGCGAGCGCATCAGACCGTAGGCGACGGCGCCCCGCCGGTTGTGGTCCGGGAACCGCTCGGCCAGCCGCTTCTTCAGGCGGAAGCCGCTGACGATCGCGTCGAGCACGATCAGCACGATCACCACGAGCCACAGCCACAGCGCGATCGCCTGGATGGCGGGCACCCGCACGATGCTGAGGACCAGGATCACCACGGCCATGGGCAGGAAGAACTCCGCCACGTTGAACCGGGAGTCCACCCAGTCGCGGGCGAACTTGCGGACCGGGCCCTTGTCCCGGGCCGGCAGGTACCGCTCGTCACCGCCGGCCAGTGCCTGGCGCTGCCGGTCGAGCGCCTGGCGGCGCTCCTCGCGCTGACGCTTGGCGGCGTCCTTGCGCGTGGTCGGCGTCTGGGCGACGCTGCGGCGCTGGGACTGGGCCGCACTGCGCTTGGGCGTGGGCCTGCCCTTGGGGGCCTGCGGGTCACGGGGCTGCTTGGAGAAGTTCACCTGCGCCTTGTCGGCGGGGGTCTTCTCTTCCTTGGCACGGCTACGGAACACAAAACCCAAGGGTACGGGCTCCACCGGCATGGACCGCAGCCGACCGGGGAACGATCCGGCAACGCCGGACGTCTGTAGGGGGACAGAGGGGACGTTGCAGACGCTTCACCCGGCGGTCGGCGGGAGGGACCGGGGAGCCCACCCGGGGCCCACCTACTCCTCACGCCGGAGCGATACCGTCCGCAGTCGTCCTTGGGGATGAGCGCATCGGTCCCGGAACGGTGCGGTAATGGAGTCAGGGCCCGTACTGTGGGTTCTGTCGCAGGATCTGTGAGCTGGAGTCCGTCAGAAGGGGGCGCGCGAAGCCCATGAGCGGTGTCATGAAGCGTATGGGGATGATCTTCCGCGCGAAGGCGAACAAGGCCCTTGACCGGGCCGAGGACCCGCGCGAGACCCTCGATTACTCGTACCAGAAGCAGCTGGAGCTGCTGCAGAAGGTGCGCCGGGGCGTCGCCGACGTGGCGACCTCCCGCAAGCGCCTGGAACTCCAGCTCAACCAGTTGCAGCAGCAGTCCTCCAAGCTGGAGGACCAGGGCCGCAAGGCGCTCGCGCTCGGCCGTGAGGACCTCGCCCGCGAGGCGCTCTCCCGCCGCGCCGCCCTCCAGCAGCAGGTCACCGACCTGGAGACGCAGCACACGACCCTGCAGGGCGAGGAGGAGAAGCTCACCCTCGCGGCCCAGCGCCTGCAGGCCAAGGTGGACGCCTTCCGGACGAAGAAGGAGACCATCAAGGCCACTTACACCGCCGCCCAGGCCCAGACCCGCATCGGCGAGGCCTTCTCCGGCATCTCCGAGGAGATGGGCGACGTCGGGCTCGCCATCCAGCGCGCCGAGGACAAGACCGCCCAGCTCCAGGCCCGGGCCGGCGCCATCGACGAGCTGCTCGCCTCCGGCGCCCTCGACGACCCCTCCGGCATGGCCAAGGACGACATCCAGGCCGAGCTCGACCGGCTCTCCGGTGGTACGGATGTGGAGCTGGAACTGCAGCGCATGAAGGCGGAACTGGCCGGCGGCTCCTCGCAGCAGGCGATCGAGGGCGGCACCGGCCAGGGGCAGCCCCAGCAGCAGCCGCAGGACACCCCGCGCTTCGACAAGCAGTAGCCGGGTGCCGGGACCCGAGCCGAGGAGGCCGACGTGATCGTACGGATCATGGGGGAGGGCCAGGTGAAGCTGGACGACGTCCACTTCACCGAGCTGAACTCGCTGGACGACGAGCTGCTGAGGGAAGTGGAGAACGGCGACGAGGCGGGCTTCCGCCGCACGCTCTCCACGCTCCTCGACGCTGTCCGCCGGCTCGGCACCCCGCTGCCGGACGATGCCCTCGAGCCCTCGGAGCTCATCCTCCCGGCCGGCGAGGCGACCCTGGAGGAGGTCCGGGAGCTGCTCGGCGACGACGGGCTGATCCCGGGCTGAGCCCGCACCGCGGCGACCGCGAGACGAACCCGGGCCGACCGCGGCGAACCGTGAGCCGATCCCGGGCCGGATCGCGGCGACCGCGAGCCGTTCTCGAGCCCGGGCCTGGTCCGGGTGCGGGCCCGGCGACCGCGAGGCCGGCCCTGTTCCGGGTGCCGTACGCGCCGCGCACACCGGTCGCCGGACGACGGCGGGTGAGCTGTGCCTCGCTCTGTTCCGGCCCCCCGCCCGGCGCCGTACTGTTCAGCGGGTGAGCACTCTCGAACGCGCCCGGTGCGGCCTCAAGGCCCACCCCCTCGCGCTGGACGCGGCCATCGCGGCCGGTGTGCTGGTGTGCATGGTGGCCGGGTCCTTCGTGGTGCCCCGCGGACCGAACGGCGTCACCTGGGGCGTGCGCACTCCGGCCCCCTTCGGCCTGATCCTGATGACCGTCGGCGCCGCCGCGCTGGTCTTCCGCCGCCGCGCCCCCAAGACGGTCCTGGCCGTCACCGGCGCCGCCTCCGTGATCGAGTCCGTCACCGGCGATCCGCGCGCCCCGGTGGCCATGTCCGCCGTGATCGCCCTGTACACCGTCGCCTCCACCACCGACCGCACCACCACCTGGCGCGTCGGCCTGCTCACCATGACCGTGCTGACCGCCGCCGCCATGCTGGCCGGCCCGCTGCCCTGGTACGCCCAGGAGAACCTGGGCGTGCTCGCCTGGACCGGCATCGGCGCGACCGCGGGGGACGCCGTGCGCAGCCGCCGCGCGGTCGTCCGGGCCATGCGCGAGCGCGCCGAACGGGCCGAGCGCACCCGCGAGGAGGAGGCCCGCCGCCGGGTCGCCGAGGAGCGGCTGCGTATCGCCCGCGACCTGCACGACGTCGTCGCCCACCACATCGCCCTGGTCAACGTGCAGGCCGGAGTCGCCGCCCACGTCATGGACCGGCGGCCCGACCAGGCCAAGGAGGCCCTCGCCCATGTGCGCGAGGCCAGCCGCTCCGCGCTCAACGAGCTGCGCGCCACGGTCGGCCTGCTGAGGCAGTCCGGCGACCCCGAGGCCCCCACCGAGCCCGCCCCCGGCCTCAGCCGGCTCGACGACCTGGCGGGCACCTTCCGCAGCGCCGGGCTCCCGGTCGAGGTGGCCCGCACCGACCACGGCACCGCGCTGCCGGCCGCCGTCGACCTGGCCGCCTATCGCATCGTGCAGGAGGCCCTGACCAACGTCCGCAAACACGCGGGCACCGACGCCCGGGCCGAGGTCAGCGTCGTACGCGTCGGACCGCACATCGAGGTCACCGTCCTGGACGACGGGACGGGCGCCGGCGGCGAGCCCGGGGCCGGCGGCGGGCACGGGCTGCTCGGCATGCGGGAGCGGGTCACCGCGCTGGGCGGCACCCTGACCACCGGACCCCGCTACGGCGGCGGTTTCCGCGTCCATGCGATCCTGCCGGTCAAGACCCGTACGACGGCACCGGGGGAGCCCGCATGACCATCCGTGTCCTGCTCGCCGACGACCAGGCACTGCTGCGCAGCGCGTTCCGGGTGCTGGTCGACTCCGAGCCGGACATGGAAGTGGTGGGGGAGGCCTCCGACGGCGCCGAGGCGGTCCGGCTGGCCAAGGAGAGCGGCGCCGACGTGGTCCTCATGGACATCCGGATGCCCGGCACCGACGGCCTCGCCGCCACCCGCCTGATCAGCGCCGACCCGTCCCTGGCCCGGGTCCGCGTGGTCATACTGACCACCTTCGAGGTGGACGACTACGTCGTCCGGTCCCTGCGCGCGGGCGCCTCCGGCTTCCTCGGCAAGGGCAGCGAGCCCGAGGAACTGCTGAACGCCATCCGGGTCGCCGCGGGCGGTGAGGCGCTGCTCTCCCCGGCCGCCACCAAGGGCCTGATCGCCCGCTTCCTCGCCCAGGGCGACGGCGACGACGGCCGGGACCCGGCCCGCTCCGACCGCCTCGGCGCGCTCACCGGCCGCGAGCGCGAGGTGCTGGTCCAGGTGGCCGGCGGGCACTCCAACGACGAGATCGCCGAACGCCTCGAAGTCAGCCCGCTCACGGTGAAGACGCACGTCAACCGGGCCATGGCCAAGCTCGGCGCCCGGGACCGGGCCCAGCTCGTGGTCATCGCCTACGAGTCGGGACTGGTACGCCCGAGGACGGACTGACCTCCACCCGCGCGTACTGCGCGCGGAGTAGGGCCCCGGCGCGGAACGGGACCTGGGACCTACGCTTCGGCCCTCCGGCATGGCTCAGGGTGGTGGGGTGGGCGCTCCCCCGTGTCCCTCCCGCCACTTCTGCCGCTCACAGAAGAGAGAACCTGATCCATGTCCTGGCTGTCGAGATTCAGCCTCGCGCAACGTGCCCTCGTCGGGCTCGTGTCCCTCATCGCGCTCGCCTTCGGGCTGATCGCGATACCCCAGATCAAGCAGCAGCTCCTGCCGACCATCGAACTGCCCATGGTCTCGGTCGTCGCCCCCTACCAGGGCGCCGCCCCCGACGTCGTGGAGAAGCAGGTCGTCGAGCCCATCGAGGACAACCTCCAGGGCGTCGACGGCATCACCGGTGTCACCTCCACCGCCAGTGAGGGCAACGCCGTGATCATGGCGTCCTTCGACTACGGCAACGACACCAAGCGGCTCGTCTCCGACGTCCAGCAGGCCGTCAACCGGGCCCGCAACCGGCTCCCGGACGGCGTCGACCCGCAGGTCGTCGCCGGCTCCACGGACGACATGCCGACCGTGGTCCTCGCCGTCACCTCCGACAAGGACCAGCAGGCACTCGCCGACCAGCTCGACACGACGGTCGTCCCGGCCCTGAAGGACATCGACGGCGTCGGCCGCGTCCAGGTCACCGGCGTGCGTGACCTGCGGGTCGCCGTCACCCCGGACGAGGCGAAGCTGGCGCGGGCGGGCCTCACCCCCGCCGCCCTCGGCCAGGCCCTCCAGGCCGGCGGCGCCACCGTCCCGGCCGGCTCCTTCGACGAGGACGGTGCCAACCGCACCGTCGAGGTCGGCGGCGGCTTCACCTCGCTGCGGCAGATCCGGGACCTGATGGTCACCGGCGAGGGCGTCAGGAAGCCCGTGCGCCTGGGCACCGTCGCGACCGTGAAGGAGCAGCCCGCCCCGGCCGACTCCCTCACCCGCACCGACGGCCGGCCCAGCCTCGCCGTCAACGTGACCATGGACCACGACGGCAGCGCCGTCTCCATCTCCGAGGCCGTCAAGGACAAGCTGCCCGCGCTGCGCAAGGACCTCGGCTCCGGCGCGCGGCTCACGGTCGTCAGCGACCAGGGCCCGGCGGTGTCCAAGTCCATCAAGGGCCTGACCACCGAGGGCGCGCTCGGGCTGCTCTTCGCGGTCCTGGTCATCCTGGTCTTCCTGGCCTCGGTCCGCTCGACGCTGGTCACGGCGGTCTCCATCCCGCTGTCGGTCGTCCTCGCGCTCCTCGTGCTGTGGACCCGCGGCCTGTCCCTGAACATGCTCACGCTCGGCGCGCTCACCATCGCGATCGGCCGGGTCGTGGACGACTCGATCGTGGTCCTGGAGAACATCAAGCGCCACCTCGGCTACGGCGAGGAGCGCAAGGAGGCGATCCTGGGCGCGGTGCGCGAGGTCGCCGGCGCGGTCACCTCCTCCACCCTCACCACCGTCGCCGTGTTTCTGCCGATCGGCCTGGTCGGCGGCATGGTGGGCGCCCTGTTCGGCTCGTTCAGCATCACCGTGACGGCGGCCCTGCTGGCCTCCCTCATCGTGTCCCTGACGGTCGTGCCGGTCCTGTCGTACTGGTTCCTGCGCGCCCCCAAGGGCACCCCCGACGACGCCGAGGAGGCCCGCCGCGAGGCCGAGGAGAAGGAGGCGAACAGCCGGCTCCAGCGCGCCTACGTCCCCGTCCTGCGCTTCGCGACGCGCCGCCGCCTCACCAGCGTGCTGATCGCGATCGTCGTCCTGGTCGTCACCTTCGGCATGTCCGGACTGCTGAAGACCAACTTCTTCGACCAGGGCCGGCAGGAAGTCCTCACGGTCAAGCAGAAGCTCAGGCCCGGCACCAGCCTCGCGGCCACGGACGCCCAGGCCAGGAAGGTCGAGAAACTGCTCGCCTCGACCGAGGGCGTGAGGGACTACCAGGTCACCATCGGCTCCTCGGGCTTCATGGCGGCCTTCGGCGGCGGCACCGACACCAACCAGGCGTCGTACCAGGTCATGCTGAAGGACACGGCGTCCTACGAGGACGTGCAGAAGCACCTCGAGGACGGCCTGAAGAAGCTGAAGGGCACCGGCACCACCACTGTGTCCGCCGGTGACGGTTTCGGCAGCCAGGACCTCAGCGTCGTGGTGAAGGCGTCCGACCCGCAGGTGCTGCGCGAGGCGTCGGACCGGGTGCGCTCCACCGTGGCCGGACTCGACCACGTCACGGACGTCACCAGCGACCTCGCGCAGAGCGTGCCGCGCATCTCGGTCGAGGCGAACGCCAAGGCGGCCGCCGCCGGCTTCGACGACCAGAAGCTGGGCGCCGCGGTGGCCCAGGCCGTGCGCGGTACGACGGCGGCCAAGGCGATCCTCGACGACACCGAGCGCGACGTCGTCATCACGTCCGCGAAGCCCGCCACCACCCTGGCCCAGCTCAGGAACCTGCGCCTCGGCCCGGTGAAGCTCGGCGACATCGCCACCGTCGAGGTGGTGGACGGCCCGGTGTCCATGACCCGCATCGACGGCCGGCGCGCCGCGACGATCACGGCCCGGCCGACCGGTGACAACACCGGCGCGGTCAGCGCCCAGCTCCAGTCGCGGATCAAGGCCCTGAAGCTGCCCGCGGGCGCCGAGGCCCGGATCGGCGGCGTGTCCTCGGACCAGGACAGCGCGTTCAAGAACCTCGGCCTGGCCATGCTGGCGGCGATCGCCATCGTGTTCATGCTCCTGGTGGCGACGTTCCGCTCGCTGGTCCAGCCGCTGATCCTGCTGGTCTCCATCCCGTTCGCGGCCACGGGCGCGATCGGCCTCCTGGTCGCCACCGGCACCCCGATGGGCGTCCCGGCGATGATCGGCATGCTGATGCTGATCGGCATCGTGGTCACCAACGCGATCGTGCTGATCGACCTGATCAACCAGTACCGCGCTCAGGGCCACGGCGTCGTCGAGGCCGTGGTGGAGGGCGGCCGTCACCGGCTGCGGCCCATCCTGATGACGGCGCTCGCGACCGTCTTCGCGCTGCTCCCGATGGCCCTGGGGGTCACCGGCGAGGGCGGCTTCATCGCCCAGCCGCTGGCGGTGGTCGTGATCGGCGGCCTGATCAGCTCGACCCTGCTGACCCTGCTGCTGGTCCCGACGCTCTACGCGATGCTCGAACTCCGCAAGGAGCGGCGCGCGAAGAAGAAGGCGGCGAAGAAGGGGCTCCCGTCCCCGTCCCCGGCCGCCTCGGACGAGCCGGAGCCCGCGGGGGTCTGACCCCGCACCCGTCCCCTCCCGCGCAGGAAGTCCGGGCCGCCCCGGACGGAAACCGGGGGGGGGGGGGGCCCCCCCCCCCCCGCCGCGCGTTCGGTCAGACCTCCTGCCGCCCGCGCCGGGACCACCACACGCCG